>CAYYSW010000014.1:1050-17430 GCA_964474395.1 uncultured Halobacteriales archaeon | reverse complement strand
CGGCGACCTCGACCACCTCCGGGACGTCGGCCACCTCGTTGCGGGCGATGGGGCAGTAGGCGACGAGCCAGTGGTCGTCTTCGCGGGCGTACTCGAGGAGGCGGTCCTGCCGGAGGAGGGGGTGCATCTCGACCTGGTGGGCGAAAATCGGCGCATCGAGGTGGTCGTTCGCTTCGTCGAGCTGGTCCGGACGGAAATTCGAGAGCCCGATATGCTCGATGATTCCTTCGGTTCGTAGCTCGTCGAGTGCGGGGAGCGTCGCCTCGGGGTCGTAGGTGTTCAGCGGCCAGTGGACGTACAGTAGGTCAATCGTGTCGACACCGAGCGTGTCGGCGCTCGTCCGAGTCGACGCGAGCGTGTCGTCGTACGAGAGGTTCTCCGTCTGAACCTTCGAGGCGAGGAAGACCTCCGAACGCTCGACGTCGGCATCTCTGATCCCCTCACCGACCGCTGCCTCGTTTTCGTACTCCTGTGCGGTGTCGATGTGGCGATAGCCGATCTCGAGGGCAGTCCGTACGCTCTCGGCGCACTGGTCGTGATCGTCGTTTCGGTAGGTTCCAAGTCCGAGTGGTGGAATGGCCATACGTCGAGCACTCGAACGACTGGCACTCGAAACCTTCGGAGGCCCGACCACGATGATCGCTCTGCGTACTGCCCACGGGAGTCAGGCGTTCTCCTCGTCGGTCTAATGAATCGCTCGGGGATCTCTCTGTTCCCCGCTGGATCTGCAGTCTCTACTCCGAACTGTAGAAGCCTTCGGCTACCATCGCTACGAGCACACGACGGGTCGGGCTGCTGTCGACGGTGAGGCTGGGGAGACGATCGTGTCGTGGTTGTCTGGTTTCCTGTTTGTTGTCCGTCATTTAGAGCGCAGTCGGTCCCGTCGCTCCGGGAGTACTGGCAGGTCCGCTCAACGCCGTGGTCGGACACCGACGAGGGAGAGCGCGGCGTCGCATCGTCCTCGCTCCAGACGGTAGAGTAGCTCTCGGCTCGTTTCAGGACTCGTCGTGTTCCTCGCGTACGGGCGGAGACTTCTGCGTGTATCCGATCGCTCACGGTGACCGCAGTCTCAACGCCCGGCGACGCGACGAACGCTCTGTCCCCGGAAACGGAAGACGTTCACTCCGTGTCGTTCCGCCGCGATACTCACCGAGAGGCGGTGTTCCGGGGACTGGCCCCGGACCGGCCGTGGCTGAGATACCAGAACACGACGTTGGCCGCCAGTCCGCCGACGAACAGCCCGATCGTCGCCCAGAACGACTTGTAGTAGAGGACGTCCATGTAGACGATCGGTCCCTCGACGAGCGGCCAGAGGGGTTCGATCCGCGTCGAAGTGTCCGGCGCCGAGAGCATGTCCGCGAACACGTGTGCCAGCCCGGTGACCCAGACGGCGATGACGCCGAGGTGATACGCCCGGGCTTCCGCACGGGCGGAAAACCACTCCGTCCCGCCGAACACTCGCTTCATCGCCCAGCCCAGGAGCGGACCGACCGTCACCGCGGCGACCGTGGCGAACAACACCGTGTGGAAGACGCCGTGGTGATGGATGCCCGGAAGCGCCGAGAGGACGAGGTCGACGTCCGGGAGCATCCCGAACCAGAACCCCACGGCGATGAACGTCAGTGCGGTCCGCTGCTGATCGATGAACAGCCAACTAGGGGAGAGCCATATCAGCGCCATTCCGAAGTGTCCGAGGACGTCGACCATGCTCGCCAGACTACCCCCGGACGGATAGGCCCTCGTATCGGGCGGTTCGAATCGACGACCCCCCACACCCGCCGTGAGAGGGGTGATACGGCCCGGTCGTATCGTGATTCCACACGCGCCGTCCCCGACGTCGGTAGTCGATACCGCGGTTCTTCCGCGTCGGTTCGCAGCGACACGGCTGTTCGACGCCTGCCGCGTGTGTCACGCGGGGACCACCGGATGTCGTGCTATCTGGTGGCGATGAGGACACCAAACGACGCCGTGACGATTTCGATAGCAGTGAGCGTGAAGCCCGCATCTGCGAGAAACGTTGCGATGGTTCCCATCGGTGGGGGCGTCTCGTCCTCGCGTGGCGTCTCTGTCGGTCCGAAGCGCATCTCGTCGGCCACGACGAGACACCGCGGATCCAACGCAGCGAGCCCTTCGATGGCGGCCCGCAGTTCGTCCTCGCCGCCTTCGTCGTAGGTCGTATACAGAGCGTAGCTGGCGACAACGACGTCCACCGGTTCGCCGATGTTCGGTTCACGGAACGACCCGTGGTCGAACGAGACGTTCTCGATACCACGCTGCTCGGCTTTCTCACGGGCGTACTGGAGCCACTCGCCGTAGATATCTCGCCCGACACGTGGTCACACTTCGACGCGAGTTCGAGAGCGAGACGATGCCGGTTCCCGTCCCCATATCGACCACGGTATCGCCCGGCTCGATGGGTGCGCGTGTGAGAAGATAGGACAGACGCCGCAGGTATACCTCGTCTCCCTCGCTGTCCACATCGTAGTCCACGGGGGTGTAGCCGTGAGAGGCACGTCTCGAGTCCGTCGTCGGTGTGGCGAACAGGGTGAGCTAAGCGATAAGGGTGTCAAGAATTAGCTCAGACATGTACATCCATCGGCGGCGTCACACGGTGTTGATAACGACGAGTGCATCGACGAGGTAAGCCAGTCCAGCGAGAACCGCGACGAACGTAATCGTTGCGAGTCCGCGTGCGATCCACCGACGAAGCCGACTACCGTTCGACCGCGAGTTCGACGTATGATTCATTGTTTGGGTGTACTATCGTTCGTGTGTCCCTGTCTTCGATTCGAGGCCGATGGCCCACCCACACGGGTCACGGGAGGGACACAGGGGGTCGCACACGGCACCCCACAGGGGTCCGTCGTCACTTTCCCCAGCGGAGTGACCTGTGTGAGGGACTCACCGTCCGCTCGGGCGTCGGCTGCGAGCCGATACGGGAACTGGTCCCCAGGGCGCTCGTCGAGTCCGTTCGGTCGTGGGTCATCGAACGGGACAGCGAGACCGTTCGGAGCCGAATCACAGCGGTCATCACAGCTCCCCAGAATGCGAACGGCTGGAACCGCCATCGGCTCTACGGCGCAGTACTCCGGAGCGACCCGATCGGCCATCGCCAGCGAGTGCGTCCGTCTCGGTGAAGAGCCTGCCGAGACGCGAATCGTGACAGTCCGCTCTCCCAGTAGTGGTCTCCCGTCCGGGCAGGTGTCGAGACCTCCCCCCTACACATGCCCACGAGCGTCCCCCATACAGGACGGGGTCGACGTGCCGTCCGCAGTACGGACACGGCGGCTACGTGACGTGGTACTCGCTTCGTTCGGGGTCGTGGAACGCGGGGCGCTCTTCGGATGAGGCGTTCTCGTCGCTGGGCGATTCCCGATCGGCTACTCTTCACACGACGGCGAGTCGCATCGGAGTCGGAGCGCCACACCGATACCGCCGACCGTCAGTGCGGCGACGAGTATCCGGACGAGTCCCCCTACCGAGCGCCGCAGTCGTTCCGCCTGCGACCGTCTCTCCTACGGCACCCGTCGTTGCCGGTGCCGCGAAGAGACAACAGAGACTCACGACACCGCCGAGTCCGAGAAGCGACCATCGACTCATCGATTGCTGCTCGTCGGCCGCGTCCGTGGATTCATCCGGCATCGTGTCGTCTCACTGGTGTACGTTCGTCTGCTGTGGTTCGGTGCCGCAGGCGTCACATGGCCGCTGCGAGCGGACGTAGAGTAGCCCGGCGAACAGCGCGACGCTCACGACACCCAGGAGTGGACGGAAGGGGTCCAAGTACGTCATGAGCGCGGAACTGCTGAACAGGGCCAGCAGGAACGCGTTACAGATGGGACAGCCGAACGCCAGAAACCCGAGTGCGGCGCCCGCCGTTGCCGTCGCCTCGTCGCTCCGCTGGTTCGCTGTTCGCTGGAGCGTATAGGCACCGAGGAATCCCGCTGTGAGTTCGAGCAACTGGATGTTCTGGGCGACGTCCGCGATGGCACGGACCGTCCCGCCCATCAGGGCGTTCTTCGCCGCGATGGCGCCCAGCCGCTCGGGGTAGATGACCTCGTCGACGTCGTCGCCCCCACGGAACTGCAGATCAGCCTCAGTGACGGCCTCGACACTGCCGACAGCGCTCGGGTCGATATCCCGTGGAGTGGACTGAGGATGCATTCGTTTCACTACGTCGATAGCGAAGACGTCAATTGGCGCTTCGGTCGGCACCCGAACACACACTCACCCGAGATTCACTTTCATCCCCCGCCCGAGACCCCTACGACGGCAGCCGAGCTCTCCTGTATCGACGTGACTGAGGTCTCACTCGTGACTCGTGCAGTCCATGCGATGTGGCGAGCAGCGTACGAGAACGGCGCGTAGAGCGTCTGAATAGCGCATCAAACCCGGCGTACCCCGGCACGTACGTGACGTATCCCGGCAATTCTCCTCGCCCTTCTTACCTCCATTCTTGCTAGACAATGAACCGTTGCGGGTGCAAGCGAGCTACACACTTACGCCCAGCCGATACCCTACAGCATGGCTAGCAATTCGACCCCACCGAGCCACTCCCTGCCCGGGGGACGCTATACGAACGAGGAGTTCGCCATGTTGCTGGAGATCGCCACCGACGACCGACAGACGGAGTTTCTCGGCTGGCTCGTCGAGCACGCCCCCATCCCGTTGTCACAGGCATACGAACGACTGTGCACACACCTCCGTGACAATCGGGAAGCCGACCGGGCAGTCGATCGGTATCGTCGACTCGACCTCATCACGATCCGGCCGCGACTCGCGGGGGCGCTCGTCCGAACGACAGATCGGACACAGACACTGCTTACGGACGGTCCTGTCGAAGCCATCAGACAGACGACGACACGCCCGACCGGAAGCACCGATCGATGGGCGGTAGACCAATCGGAGACACGTCGGGAGTGAAGCGAACGGCCGACGTAGGTATAATGCTCAGTCCTCGTCGTCCTCTTGGTCGCAGGACTCATCCTCGGTGGACTGCTTCTCGGGACAGTCGTTGATATCCTCGAACAGCAGCAAACACTCGGATAGGAACGCTGCAAGACCCGCGCTCTCTGTCTCTCGTTCGACGCGTGCCGCGAGAGTATCATCTCGACTAACTCCGAGAAGTCCTCGACGATGAGGTACGCCTCCGGGGTCGGGATGTCGAGAGCGTGGAACGCCCGCTTTGTCACGAAGCGATAACGTTAGACTCGGCTCTCAGCGGGTTCTTCGGGAGCAGTTGCTCCTCGGGTGCTCCCGTCGGGAGAGAGCCCGAGCCGTCGCTCGTGGTCGCGCATCGGAACCATCTTCGCGAACTTGCCGATGCCGATGGGCGGGACGTTCCGGAAGAACGTCTCGAAGGAGTCACCCTCGATGACGTAGAGTTCCGCCCAGAACCCGAGTCCACCGTCCGGGTCGGCCGTCTCGTTGTACCACTTCCAGGCAGGGAGGTGAGAGCCGTTCGGATCGGTCGCGAACCGCTGGAGGTCCTCGAGCGACCGCCAGTACTGCATCGCGGCTCCCTTCCGCAGTCCGAGGAAGATGGGTGTGTACCCGAGGAACCCGCTGTCGGGATCGGACTCCAGTTCCTCGAACATCTTCGCGACCCTCCAGTTGGCTACCAGCCAGTGCGGGAGCGCCCGAAGTTTGTTGAGTCGCATCCCGTTGATGTAGATCACGAAGCCGTCGTCCATCTCCGCAGCCATCCGCTCTCGGAATATCTCTGCCATTCGACACACTATGCTCTCGGAGAGGATAAACCAGATCGGCGGTCGGACCGTCTGACTGGACAGAGCGGCGTCGCTGACCGACTCGCGCTGTGGATGCAGCACGACGGAACTGGCGGAAACAGGGGGAGGGGTGGACACTCCACTGCTGGACCAAGTAACCCACGCTCTCCGTCTATCGATTCGTCGACTGTGAGACCCACAGCGCGAGTCGCTCACTGTCGTCCGATGCTACGAACGCCACTCGACCGCTCGGAAGTCAGACGCTCACCGCGTCGTAGCAGACGGTGCAAGCAGGATGCAGGCGACACCAGCGACGGCGACGATGCCGCCGGAGACGAACGCCGCCGTCCACGAGACGGTGTCGATGAGCCACCCCGCGACGACCGGTGCGACCAGTGCCCCCGCCATCGACAGCGTCGTCAGGACGGCTAGCCCGGTCCCCTGTGTCTCCGGTGTCGAGAGTTCGTTGACGAACACGTAGAACACGCCCGTCCCCAACTGTGACGCCAGTCCTGCCAGCAGGAGGAGTGCACCGAACCCCGCGAGCGACGAGACCGAACCGATGGCGACGAAGACGGGGAGCGCGAGGGTGAAGGCGGCGACGATGACGGGACGGCGACGGCCGCCGATGCGGTCCGAGAGCCACCCACCGCCCGGTCGGGCGACGAACCCGACGAGCGGGACGAGCGCCGTCAGCGCCCCCGCGGCCGCGAGGTCGACGTCCATCACCTCGGTGGCGTACGTCGGCATCCACGAGTTGAAGAAGACGAACAGCGAGTACGCACAGAAGCTACTCAGTGAGACGAACAGTATCGCCGGGCGGCGAAGCGTCGCCGTGAACGTCCCGAGACTGATACGTGCCTCGTTGCGGACCGGTTCTCGAAGCGCAACGTAGAACAGCGGGACGCCGAGGAGTGTGACGAGCGGATAGACGAGCAGGACGGCGCGCCACCCTGCGGCCGCTGCGATTTGAGGACCGGCGAACTGGCCGATAGCCGCCCCGGCCGGTGCGCTGGTGACGAAGAGACTGGTCGCGACGGCCCGACTCGACGGTGGGAAGCGCTGGGCGACGATGTTCGCGTTCGCCGTCCAGAGGAAGACGGCGGCGATACCGGCGACGAACCGTGTCAGCAAGAACAGCGAGTACGACGCGACGAACGTCCCCGCGACGGCCGCGAGGACGAACAGGCAGACACCTCCCCCGACGAGTCGGCGGTTGTCGTACCGGTCCATCAACAGGCCACCGGGTATCTGGAACAGTGTCCATGCCAGGAAGACGGCACTGATGGTGAGTCCCGCCGTGGGCTTGTCGATAGGGAACTCCTCGACGAGCAGCGGGATGAGACTCGACGGTCCGAGGAGGTAGGCGTTGAACCCCGTCGCTATCAGGAAACAGGCCGCGAGGACGAGCCACGACCGGCGAGCGGCGTCACGGGACACGAATCACACAGCGAGAGGGAAGTAGAAAACACCGATGGTAGTGGCAGGAACGCGGTAGATGGGATTGTCGAGGTAGGGTTCGACGAACCTCGACCAACGAAACGGAGCAATCTCGGAGCCAGCGGTGGTCGATCGGTGAGGGACCTCACTCGCATCTTCGGCGGCCTCGGCGGGGAACCACGCCCGAGAGGGGCCTCTGACACATCCTCTAGTCGCCATGGCGCACAATGTTCTATCGCTAGATGAACATTTCGCCAATCGAGAAGACATTGCGCCGGAGTACACTGACGAAGTATGGCGTGCTGTTCGTTGCGTCCGAACGGGGCCACGGAGTGGTCCGTGCGGCCGGTCACTTCGTCGTGGGTTCGTCACGCGTGACGCGGACGGTGTGTGGCGTAACGATGACGACGTACGGTGGGACGCACCAGAGCCCCTCCGTGATGCCCTCTCCTCGTTGCGCGGCCTGGACGAGCGCGACGACTCGGTCGGGGTGCTCCGTCTCGTGTATCGTCTCGGGGCGTTCGTCAGGTGTCATGTCCTGTCGGTCGAACGGAGTGTCGTCGGTCATGTAGGGCAACGGCGTCCAGAGCCGTGCGGGGAAGAATCGAGCGGGACGACCGCCGTGAGTCACTACGGGCGAGCGTTGCGGGTCTCCACGAGCAGGAATGGGTGCTGTCTACATCTACGGACACACCGTAGTCGGAAACCGTTGCCGGTAAGCATGGTGTATCACGGATTATGTCGGAGGAGATGGGACGAATCCTTACGTCGAGGGGTTGTAGGGAGGATAGAGCATCCATATGAGCGTCATCGCGGAGCTGACTATCCCTGCAGATGGGTTCGAGTTGGGACGAATCCTGGCCGTCGAGGGAGAGACACGCATCGCCCTCGAAACGATGGTCCCCCTCGGCGAGCGGCCCGTCCCGTTCTTCCGACTCCACGAGGATATTCGAGAGTCCTTCGAGGCGGCCGTCCGCGAGCACCCGGCGGTGACTGACCTCGTCATGGTCGACAGCCACGAGGGGGAGACGCTGTACGCCCTCGACTGGAACACTGCTGAGAGCAGTTTCTTCGAGAGCATCCGAACAGCCGGGGCGACGCTGCTGTTGGCGACCGGAACGGTCGACGCGTGGCATTTCGAACTCCGCTTTCCATCCCACGACGCGTTATCAGCGTTCCACGAGGAGTGTGTAGCGGGCGACGTGCCCATCAACCTCACGCGGGTCTACAATCCGACGAAGCCCGATGCGGGCCCTT
Source organism: uncultured Halobacteriales archaeon (assembly GCA_964474395.1). Taxonomy (GTDB): domain Archaea; phylum Halobacteriota; class Halobacteria; order Halobacteriales; family Haloarculaceae; genus Halomarina. The sequence goes on along the minus strand of CAYYSW010000014.1, from coordinate 9,007 downwards.
GGTACGGACTGACGCCAGCCCAGCACGAAGCGTTGACGCTCGCCGTTCAGCGAGGCTACTACACCATTCCCCGTGGCGTGTCGACCAAAGAGCTCGCCGACGAATTCGGTATCTCCGACCAGGCACTGACCGAACGGCTCCGCCGAGCGGTCGTCGCGCTCACCACGAACACCCTTCTCGTCTCCGAGTCCGAGGGGTAGGTGGCCACGAACCCGTAACCCGCGAGGTCCGAGGACGTCCGGAGGCGTACGGGCTCGTTGCCGATCGCTGTACGACCCGAGAGGCGGATACCGCATATCTCCCACCCCGTTCGTCTGGGCCGAACCGGAGAGTAGCATGGTCAACCATCCCCGACACCGAAACGGGTTAACCCTCGTCGATCGATAGGAGGGGTGGCGACTCCGCATGATATACGCGACCGTACCGCACGAGGCTGTTCACGAACAGGACGGGTCGCCACCAACCACTCGCGAGGAGAACCATGACATCAACCGCACCCACGTCCGATGGACCGACGACTGCCGAGGAGTTCCACGCCGAACTACGTCGTCTCGTCCGGGCGGCCGAGACCAACAGCGTCGATATCGAGGGCGGATGGGCCTGCCGTGGCATGGCCGATGACTCCTCGTGGGACATCGAGATCGTCTCGGTCCGACAGACGCCCTGAGCGACCGAGGACGGACGGGCTGAAACCACTCGCGTTCCCATCCACCACCCGAGGCGTCTCGGGCCCGCAGAGACGCTCTCCGGTAGACGCGCGTCGGGCCTTCGTTACTGCTCGCTACTCCGGACGATAGTCGGACGGGGAACCGTCACTGAGCAGGCCCCGCCGTCCGTCGGGGTTGAACCCCGGACGAACCGTAGTCGGACCATGCTCGATGACCGGGACGACAGCGGCCGCCCCTTCAAGAGCCTCACACGCCTACGGGTGTGTAATGGTCGATCTGATCTCCGTCGGTGGGTTGCTTCTGGCGTTCTTCCTCGTTGTTATGAACGGCGTGTTCGTGGCTGCCGAGTTCGCGTTCGTGAAACTCCGACCGACACGGGTGAACGCGCTCGTCAACCGCGGGAAGCCGGGTGCGGGCCTGGTACAGGACGCCATCGAAAACCTGGACGGCTATCTCGCAGTCAGTCAGCTCGGAATCACGCTCTCCTCGCTGGGTCTCGGCTGGATCGGCGAACCGGCTGTGGCAGCACTCATCGAACCGATTCTCGGTGAACTCCTGCCTGCTGGAGTGATTCATCTCGTCGCGTTCGCACTGGGGTTCGGCTTCATCACGTTCCTCCACGTCGTGTTCGGCGAACTCGCGCCGAAGACGTTCGCCATTCAGGAGGCCGAACGGGTGGCGTTGCTCGTCGCCCCGCTCATGAAGTTCTTTTATTACGCGTTCATGCCGGGCATCATCGTCTTCAACGGCACTGCCAACTACTTCACCAGCCTGTTCGGTGTCTCGCCAGCGTCAGAGGGTGAGGAGACCCACTCCGAAGAAGAGATCCTGATGATTCTCAGTCGCTCCGAAGAGACCGGGGAGGTCGACCTCGACGAGGTCGAGATGATCGAGAGTGTCTTCGAGCTCGGCGATACGATCGCCCGCGAGATCATGGTTCCACGCCCCGACGTGGAAACCGTCACTGCGTCGATGACGCTCCCGAACCTCCGGTCAGTTGCTGTCAGCAGTGCCTACACGCGGTACATCGTGCTCGACGACGACGGGGTACAGCCGATCGGGTTCGTCCACGCAAAGGACATTCTAAAGGCGGGGGAGACCGAGGCCGAGCACGACGACCCGGTCACTGCAGGCGACCTCGCGCGCGAGGTCCTCGTCGTTCCGGAGACGCGACGGATCGACACGATTCTCGCCGAGTTCCAGACGCACGGTGGTGGACAGATCGCCGTCGTCATCGACGAATGGGGCGTCTTCGAGGGAATCGTGACCATCGAGGACATCCTCGAGGAGATCGTCGGCGATATTCGAGACGAATTCGATACAGCATCACAGGGCCCCACTATCGAGGAACGAGACGACGGTACGTACGTCGTCGACGGCGGAGTACCGGTCCGAGAGGTGAACGAGCGGCTCGGCGTCGAGTTCGAGACCGACGAGGTCGAGACGATCGGCGGGTTCGTCTTTAGCCGGCTCGGGCGAGAACCCGAGATAGCCGACGAGATCGAGCAGAGTGGGTACGTCCTTCGCGTCGACGCCATCGACAACGCGCGAATCGAACGAATCGTGATTCACCCCCCAGAACCGTCCCAGAAGAGACTCACTGAAGAGTGACCGGTCCACGGCTCGATGCCTCTCGTGGACCGTCGGTCGTGCTGTACGACGGGCGGCGAACTCCCCCGCCCTACCTCGCCGCTGACGCGGGTCCCTCCTCGAGAGGGTGTTCCTGCGTCTACGACGGCTTTGCATCCACTGAAACCGTGGACACGGGAATAACTGTTCGACGGGCGTCGCGAGTCCAAAGCCCCCGTCGGGGGGACGGCCTGACTCCGCCGAGCCGTTCGCTATCGTCCGAGCGGCCCTCAAAGCTACCCTCGTGTGTAATGCTCGATACTGATACCGTGTAGTCGAGTATCGACAGTCCATGGGAAACGAGGGGACGAGCGGACGGCAGTCAGGGGACGACGAATCATCGGGGATCACGAGCGGGCGCTCGTCGTCTGTACGGCGTGCGGGCGATGGCACAACGCACGACGGACCAAGGAGAGGGCGTTCGTGCTTCAGGTGAGTGTGGTCTGCTCGTGTGGGAACAGTACGTTTCAGGAGACCCGGTCTCTCGGAGACGTCTAACCGATGACGGACCCGACCGAGACCATCCGTATCGAGAACGTCGTCGCATCGACCGCTATCGGCACCGAACTCGACCTCGAGGCACTCGCGCTCGACCTCCAGGGGGCCGATTACAACCCCGAGAACTTCCCCGGCGTCGTCTACCGCCTCCACGATCCCAAAGCAGCGACGCTCATTTTCCGCTCTGGCAAGATCGTGTGTACCGGCGCGAAGTCGGTCGATGCCGTCCATGCCGCCTGCCAGCGTGTCTTCGGCGATCTCCGGGCCCTCGGCGTCGACGTCGACGACGACCCGGAAGTCATCGTCCAGAACATCGTCGCCTCTGCCGACCTCGGCGACAGCCTCAACCTCAATGCCATCGCCATCGGGTTCGGGCTCGAGAACATCGAATACGAACCCGAACAGTTCCCCGGGCTCGTCTACCGCCTCGATGACCCGAAGGTCGTCGTGCTGATCTTCGGCAGCGGCAAACTCGTGATTACGGGTGGGAAAACACCGAACGACGCGGACCGAGCGGTGACGGCGGTCGTCGAGCGGCTCACGAACCTCGGCATGGTTCCTGCGAAGACGTGACCAGCGGGTCGGTCCCCCCGGTACTCCCGAGGACCGGTAGCCGCCACTCAGGGCGTGTAGCGCCTCTCGCCGAGGCTTCCATATCCGCCCGTTCGAGCGACGTGGAGCGTCACTCCCTGTCTCGTTCGACCCATGTCCCGAGCCGACCAGCTCTCGCTCACCGTACCTATCCGCTTCGCTGTCGGATGGTGAGCGCCATGGTACACCACCCGCGACAGCCATGCGGCTACCGGGCACCGCATCCGGACGTCTTCGAGGAGCGATAGTCCGCGGGGTTCGGTGAGAGCCGAAGAGCGTCAAGCGTCCTCGTGGTGTTGGACATCCGAGATTTCGCTCCCCTTCGGCGAGTACCGCTCGTCGAGCTCGCCGAGGACCCGAATATCTCGGACGGCGATACGTTCGGACGCCTCCGCCGCCGATGGCGAACCGCTACAGAGGACATCGAGCGGTCTTCGACCACCCGTAGGGGCGTATCCCTCGGCCGACGAATCCGTGTCGGGTGGTTCCTCGATGGCCACCCGGTCGCCTCCGACCCAGTATAGCGGAACCACGCCTGCCCGGGGCAGGACGATGTGTTCGAGTTCCCTACGGATGTCCGGAAACGTCTCGAAGAGGGCGCCGAGCGCGAACTGGTCGGCCGGCACGGCGATATCGGTGATGACGATCATGGCCGGCCTGTACGGAGTAAGTACGTCCCCGGACGACGGCCTCCCATGCCTCTCACTCCCATGAGAGAGGAGTTCGTTCCGGCGAGGTGAGCCGGGCGGCTCACTTCGGGCCGAACGTGTGGGAGGAGTCCGGCGAACGTATGAGATGATATCCGCAGATATCCGTATATCCGTATCACCTGACAGACGAGGGAGTATATACGGGGAACGGGAGCCACCCGAGGTGTCTCCCCAGTCGACGACCCTGTCAGCGGGAGTATCTGGTCTGTGTGAATCGGCGGGCGGTCACTCCGTCGACCCTCGCTTCTCGAGTTCGACGGCCTGGACCTCCCAGTCGGGGGCATCAGGACCGTTCCGGTACGCGTGCGTCCCTCGTAGGTCGAGCCCGCTCGCCCATGCATCCAACAGCTGGCCGAGCAGGGCGTCGAACTGGTCGTCGGTCAACTCTCGGTCGCGAAACGGATCGTCGTCAGTCATAATGGCGATAGTGGGCAGGCCGTGCGGGGAAGAACCAACCCGAGGCATGGGGGGTCGTCATCACCAGTAGACGAGGTGAGTCTCCACAAGCAGGATGTGTTTGCTATCTACTCGCTCTCAGGCGGCCTCATGGGACGTGCCGTGTGTATCGAACAGTTCGTGTCGCTTGCTGACAGACTGCGAAAATATTTGTCCACAAGTGACGTAGTATACACGCTCGCTGGTCTCTGCATGTTCAACGGGCAGTTGTCAGAGGCACGGTGAACGGATAGATTCGCCGCCGGGCGACGACGAACAATCGGTACGACGCAGTCACCAGTGAACGTGTAGGGCACTCTATAACCGCCCAACACATCAAGCTACCTGTCTTGACCCTCGTGGGACGACGAATACTGATTCGAAGGACGGCCCGCTACAGATACTGTTCGGTGCGTGTAGCTCCTGTACCTGGAAACGACCACTCGGCTGTGAGGTCTCCTCCCAGCACTCACTCATCGAACGCGGAGTGAGGGTCCGTCATCTTGACTGTATAAACCCGCTCACGGGGGATGTATGTGTACTCATCGTCACCGTGAGATATCTGCCAGTGCTCCTCCCGATAGTTCAGGTCCTCGTCGTCGACTTCCATTGAGACGGTCCCTTCTTCGTTCTGATAGACTAGTTGTGCCATGAGTACTACTGGGCGGCTGTGATGATAACGTAGCTGGTGAGTAGTCGCCTGCCCGGTCAGGACCGCGGTTCAGCCGAGTTGACAGAGGGGGCTCTTTCGGGCCGGTTCACTCGGGATCCGTTTCGTACGCGTGTGTTCCGCTCGTGTCGGTACGGGTCGATAGCCGGTTGGTGGTCTAGTCACCCGGTCGACGTTCTGCTGGGTACCAGAACCGCCGAACCGAGAGAGGGAGTGGTGTTCGAGGGCAGCCGCTCAGTTCTCGAACGGTGTGTCACGTTGTTCGTATCGGATCGTCAGTGTTCCCGGAGTAGGGCGTGTGGTCGCATCTCGAATGGCTCCGAACGCATCGAGCATCTCGTCCAGACTGGCATAGTCAGTTCCCTCTGCCTCCTCCCGGAAGGCGTCGTACACTCGTTCTACAAGGAGCCTGACCGCCTCCGCATCGGCTCTCGACTCGATAGTGAAGGTCGCCTCGTACTTCGACATGAGATACGTTGACGCTCTGAGAAGAAAAGGGGTACCGGGACTCGTCGATTTGCTATCACTCGAATCGGACCGGTCGGTCGCTGCCCTCCATTGTACTCTGGGGTCTCCGTTCCGAGACGGACGCCGAGCGGAAATAATAGTACGCAGATAGACACTCGGTGCCTGGTCGCTCCCACGATAGACACCGACTTTCCGGCGTACTGAGCGCTCTCTAACGTGACCGGGAACGGTCGCTTGGAGCGCAGTGAGCGAGTAGAGGAGCTAGTCGGGCGTCCCCCTGCTGACAGCCGCACGCGCTCTGTACGCTGAAGCGGCTCCGCGTGATACAGCCACCGGCGGTTCTCGAGATACCAGCCCTTTTGTCGTGTGGTCGCCTCAGCTTCGTATGTCTCTCTCCGCTTGCGCCCTCCTGGTTCAGGGTACACCACCGACACAGGTGACGGCAGATATGCTCGTCGTCTTCATGCTCATCTCGCTCGCGCTGGTTCTCTTTGCGACCGAGTGGCTCCCCATCGACGTCACTGCAATCCTCGTGATGGTTCTGCTGATGGCCCTCGAACCATGGACGCAGATCTCCCCCGCGGAGGGGATCTCGGGGTTCGCCAGTCCCGCGACGATTACAGTCCTGGCGATGCTCATCCTGAGCACCGGCATCAATCGGACCGGCATCGTCCAGTTGCTCGGTCGGCGGATGGCCGCCTTCGCTGGAAGCGACCAGCGCAAGCAACTGGCCGCGACAGTCGGTATCGCCGGTCCCGTCTCGGGGGTCATCAACAACACCCCAGTCGTCGCGATACTGGTCCCTGTCGTCGCGGATCTGGCACACGAAGGGCGGACCTCACCGTCTAAATTGCTCATGCCGCTCTCGTTCGCTTCGATGCTCGGAGGGACCCTGACACTCATCGGCACGTCGACGAACATCCTCGCGAGCGACATTGCAGCGCAACTCGGCGCCGAATCACCCAACCTCGGTCTACGTGCCTTCGGAATGTTCGAGTTCACGAAGCTCGGTGTCGTCGTCTTCGCTGTTGGCGCGCTCTACCTCATGACCGTCGGTGTCCGACTACTTCCCGAGCGGGTGCCGGTGAAAGATGACCTCCTCGATGAGTACGCTCTCCAGGAGTACCTCGCGGACGTCGTTGTCCCGGCTGAATCGTCGCTCATCGGTCGGACCGTCGGAGAGGCACTAGGAGACGACACTCTCGATATCGACGTACTCCAGCTGATTCGGTACGGTGAGGTGTTCTCCGAACCGCTCGCGCGCAAGGAGATCCACGAGCAAGATACGCTCCGGCTCCGGACCAACCGAACGACGCTCGAACGGATACTGGATGCGGAGGGCCTCACGCTCGTCGGCGGCCCGGAAACCGAGGACGACCTCTATTCGGGGGACGAACGACCGGTCCTCGTCGAAGTCGTCGTCCCATCCGGTTCGTTTCTCGTCGGTGAAACCCTCGCGAGCTCGACGTTCCGCCAGCGCTACGACGCGAACGTCCTCGCTTTTCGAACGCGAGGGGATGTCGTCCGCGACCGGTTCGAAGACATCTCGATCCGTGTCGGTGACACGCTACTGGTGCAGGCACCCTCCGATAGCCTCACACGACTCGTCGAGAATCAGGACTACATCGTCGCCCACGAGTTCGAGGACGTGACCAATCGGAGCGAGAAGATACCGTTTGCGGTCGCCGTCATCGCTGGCGTGGTCGCGCTGCCGGCGCTGAACATCGTTCCGATCGTCGTCTCGGCGCTCGCAGGAGTGGTTGCGATGGTGCTCACTGGCGTGCTCAAGCCCAACGAACTCTACTCGTCGGTGGAATGGAACGTCATCTTCCTGCTGGCCGGCGTCATCCCACTCGGTATCGCGCTCCAGCAGACCGGTGCCGCGGCGCTTCTCGGGAACGCTGTCGCGACGACGGCGACGCTCCTCCCGACGATCGGCGTTCTCTGGGTGTTCTACATCGCCACCGGCCTGCTCACGAGCGTCATCAGCAACAATGCGAGTGTCGTCCTGATGATCCCAGTTGCTGCGAGTACCGCCCAGTCTATCGGGGCAAACGCGTTCGCGTTCGTGCTGGCGGTGACGTTCGCCGCCTCGACGGCGTTCATGACACCCGTCGGCTACCAGACCAATCTCTTCGTCTACGGCCCTGGTGGCTACCGGTTTTCGGACTTCATTCGAGTCGGGGCGCCGTTACAGGCGCTTCTGTCGGTCGTTACCACCCTCGGAATCGCGTTCTTCTGGGGGGTTGGCTGACCGCCGGCGAACTGAGTGTCGTCCGATCTCCGGT
>CAYYSW010000014.1:0-1040 GCA_964474395.1 uncultured Halobacteriales archaeon | reverse complement strand
TGGATTAGGCACAAACACCGCGTCGGCTTTACCGATTTTGGCGGCGATCATCCGGTCTCCGGTGGCACTCGGGCACGTGACCACGATGTCCGAACGACAGAGGGACGCCATATCTCTGGTGAGACGTGCAGCGCGGAGAGTCGCGGGATGAGCTCTTCAGTGCGGCTCCGAGTGGAATAGCGAGAATCGACAGGAGCTGAAGGGTGGACGACTACCCAGTGTGCCAACGAACGCTTATGCCGGTCGCTACCGTCCTACACGAAACGCATGGGGATTTTCCGAAAACTCGGACGACAGGTCGAGCAGCTCACGCAGACTGCCACGGAAGCTGCCGCTGAAAACGCGGACTACCAGTGCCGAACGTGTGATGAGCGGTTTCATACGCACCACGACCGGTGCCCGGAATGCGGGGCCCAGACAGTCGTGGTAGCGACCGAACAGTGAGTTCGCGGCCCTCTGTACGGGGGTCTCCTGACCATCGATTGATACGGCGAAGCTGGGGAGTGGGTGCTAAAAGACCACCCACCGACGACACTGCGATGGGTTCCAATCGGGTGATACCAGTGCTGATAGACCCATCCCGCATGTCCAGCAGGCGATTCGTATCAGATGTCCAATAGTGTGATAACAAGTCACGAGACGTGGGGAGGGCGCTTCACGAGGTTGGATATCGGCCGTAGCGAATCGCGCTCGAGTCGTGAACTGTTCCGACCGAATCCCGGATGAACGGCCTCTGCTCTACAGGGACGTACGGTGGGGTATCGACCGCCGTTACCGACACGTCCCATATAGACGTTGTACCAACACTCATTCGTCTTGCACTCCTTCTAGGTTCATGGTCGAATTTCCAGACGAGCGACAACTCGTACTACGGGCGCGCTCCCAGTTGGACCAGTGGACGAGAAGTGCCCGGATGGAGGCGTACACCGAACTGTTCGAAGGTGACGATCCCCTCCTCTCCCCCGACGAGGTGCAACGACTCGACGCGCTCGACTCCGAACTGGAGCGAGGTGGTGGCGATGGTGTCTGGGGAACCGATC
>CAYYSW010000013.1:0-18062 GCA_964474395.1 uncultured Halobacteriales archaeon | reverse complement strand
CAGACGACGAGGTCGACGCCCTCCATCCCCTCCTTCAGCAGTTCGTACCCGCAGAAGCCCTCGTCGTGGGCGTGCTCGTATATCTCGTCGGGCGTGCGCACGTCGTCGAAGAGCCACTCGTAGAACGCGTCGGTGTCGCCGACGAGGTTGTTGTAGTAGTAGTCGCAGGTCGCGGCCTCCCGGAGGTCCTCCAGTTCCTCCTCCAGGGCGGCGAGCTCGTCCATCACGGCCTGCCGGCCCTCGGCGGCGCCGTCCTCGCCGCGCTGGGCCTCCTCCAGCAGGTCGTCCTCGCGGTCGCCGAGGGTCCCCCTGTCCTGTTCGACCTCGACGAGTTCGCGCGTGGTGTCCCGGAGCGCCTGGCACTCCTCGTAGCCCACGTCGATGTGGCACATCGACCCCTTCCCTCGGAAGACGACGGCCCGAATCGGTTCCTGCCGCGTGATGGCGCGGGCCTCCTCGATGAACTGGCGCGTCTGCTGGTGGACGTTCGTCGTGATGACGACCGTCTTGTCGGTCTCTCGGGCGTGTTCGAGCGCCGGAACGAGCGCCGCGAGCGTCTTTCCCGTCCCGCAGGCGCCCTCGAAGAGGACGTCGCGCCCGTCGCCGAGCGCCCCCGCGATGTTGTCCATCGCCTCGCGCTGGTGGTCGTAGGGCGTGCCGTACGGGAAAAACCGCATGTACGCCGGGTCGGTCACTACACCCTGCTTGCGCGCTGTCAGCTAAAAGGCTTCGTGCGAGAGTTCAAACCCGAAAGCGGGGCCACCGACGACGTGTCCTGACCGCCGACGCGCGGCGGGTCGCGGCCCCGACACGACCGCCCCGGACCGGCGTGTCGGCCCGCGGACGCGAGTGTGTGGCACGCCCGTCGCGCGAGCGACCGTGCCGCCTGTTCGCCCCACGCGGTCCCTCAGACCTCCGGTTCGATGTACACCTTCTTCACCTGCGGTTGGCGCTCCTTCATCGCGGTCTCGATGGCCGTGATGCGGTCGTCGATGTCCCCGATGCCGAGTCCCCGTTCGAAGGTGACGTCCGCGGTGACGATGATGCGCTCCGGGCCGAAGTAGACGGTCCGGAAGTCGTCGATGTGCCGCACACCGCTCCAGCCGGCGATGAGCTCGCGCAGCGGCCGCTCGTCCTCCTTCGGGAGGCTCTCGCCGAGGATGAGCCGTTTGTTCTCCCAGGCCAGCGCCAGCGCGAACCCCATCAGCATGATGCCGATGAGGAGGGAGGCGACGGCGTCGTATATCGGGTCGTTCGTCACCCGCGAGAGGTAGACGCCGACGAGCGCGATGCCCGCCCCGCCCAGCGCGATGCTGTCCTCGGTGAACGCGGTCAGGGTCGTGATGTCGCTGGTCTTCCTGAACGCCTCGCGGAGCGTCCCCCAGTCGTTCTCCCGCATCTGCCGCGAGAGTCCCTGGTAGGCCTTCCAGAGCGCGTAGCTCTCGAAGACGATGGCGCCGATGAGGACGATGTAGTTGACCCACACGCCGGGGATCTGGACGCCGATGAGCGGGAGCGTCGCGCTCCCCGTGCTCACCGGGTGAGGGTGGACGATGGCCTCGTAGCCGTGCTTGGCGGACTCCCAGCCCGCGATACCGAACAGGAGCACGGCGACGAGGAACGCGTAGAAGAACTGCGCCTTCCCGTAGCCGAAGGGGTGGCCGCGGTCGGCCTCCCGCCCGCTGTACCGAAGGCCCACGAGGAGGAACACCTGATTGCCCGTATCGGAGATGGAGTGATACGTCTCCGAGAGCATCGCGGCGCTCCCGGTGATGGTGAAGCCGATGAACTTCAGTATCGCGATGGCCCCGTTCGCGATGAGGGCGGCGATGACGACCGATTTACTGCTTGCCATTACCCGGGCGACTCCCCGGTACGGGAAATGCCTACCGCCACGTTTCAATACCCCGCTCGCTTGAGTGCGGGTGTGATAACCGTCGTCTCCGATACGCACGGCCGGGACGGCCACCGACTGGAGGGTCGGACGCTCACCGCCGTCCGCGCCGCCGATCTCGTCTGTCACGCCGGCGACTTCCTCACCGAGTCGGTGCTCGACGCCTTCGAGCGCGAGGCCACCCGCTTTGCCGGCGTCACCGGTAACAACGACACGGCCGCCGTCCGCGACCGCCTCCCCTCGCGGCGCACCGTCGAGTTCGAGGGCGTCCGGGTCGCGATGGCCCACGGCCACGAACACACCGACACCGCGCTGGCGATGTACGGGCGACAGGAGAACGCCGACCTCGTCGTCGTCGGCCACTCCCACCGCCCCGAGTTCCGGTACGTCGCCGACGTCCCGGTGTTGAACCCCGGGAGCCACGCCGACCCGCGGCGCTACGAGGCGGCCCACGCCGAACTCGACCTCGACCCCCTCCGGGGACGACTCGTCTCACCCGACGGCGAGGAACTCTCCTCGTTCGCCGTCGAGGGGTAACGGGGGGAAGAGGGGCACGGTACCGGGTGGACCGGGGCGTCGGTCGCCCCGAAACGCCTTTGCCCGGGTGCCTACCAGTGGGGGTATGCAGTTGTTCGGGCTCGACCCCGTCCTCCTCGGCATCCTGGCCGTCCTCCTCGGGATCATCCTCGCGCTCTACCTCATGTTCCGCCGGACGATGGTGGCGTTCCGCGAGGGCTACGACGACCGGAAGCGCTGAGTTCGTCGCCCGCGCTCTCCTTCTCAGTCGAGGGTCGAGACCCGCTCGACGGCCGTCTCCACGTCCGCGCGAGAGACGTCCCAGTGCGTGACGAACCGGACGACGTGCTCGCCGAAGGCGACGCCGTGGACGTCCACCTCCGCACAGCGGTCGAGGAACGCCGCCGCCGGTTCCTCGGTCTCGACGAGGACGATGTTCGTCTCGGGGTCGTGGGCGTCGAGGCCGTCGAGTTCGTCCAGTCCCGCGGCGAGGACGCGGGCGTTCTCGTGGTCCTCGGCGAGCCTGTCGACGTTGTCCAGCGCCCGGAGGCCGGGCGCGGCGATGATGCCCGCCTGCCGCATCCCGCCGCCGAACAGTTTCCGGACCCGGTGGGCCCGCTCGACGAACGCCTCGCTCCCGGCGAGCATCGACCCGACGGGCGCGCCCAGTCCCTTCGAGAGACACGTCATCGTCGAGTCCACCTCGCGGGTCAGCCGCGAGAGCGGGACGTCGTGGGCGACGGCGGCGTTGGCGAGGCGGGCGCCGTCAAGGTGGACGGGGACGTCGAGTTCGTGGGCCGCCTCCGCCGCGGCGTCGAGTTCCTCGGGAGCGATGGCGACGCCGCCCTTCGAGTTGTGGGTGTTCTCCAGACAGAGCAGACCCGTCCCCGGGCGGTGGTCGTCGCCCTCGACGTAACCCTCGCGGACCTGCTCGGGCGTGACGATGCCACGGTCGCCGCCGTCGACGGGTCGGACCTGCAGGGCGGCGTGCTGGGCGAACCCGCCGAGCTCCCACTTGTAGACGTGACTCTCCCGCTCCACGAGGGCCTCCTGTCCGCGTTCGGTGTGGACCCGGGCGGCTATCTGGTTGCCCATCGTCCCGCTGGGGACGTACAGCGCCGCCTCGTAGCCCAGCAGGTCCGCGACGCGCGATTCGAGTTCGTTGACCGTGGGGTCCTCGCCGTAGACGTCGTCGCCCACCTCGGCGTCGGCGGCGGCCCGACGCATCGCGTCGTCGGGGCGCGTCACCGTGTCGCTGCGGAGGTCTATCATGGCCCGACGTTCCCCGCCGACTTCGAAAACCGTTTTCCCTCGCCCCGGTAGGGGTACCCATGGACCCGCGTATCCGCGAACACGCCGACATCATCGTCGAGCACTCGACCGACCTGCAGGCGGGGCAGAACGTCGTCATCGACGCCCACCCGGTCGCCGAGGACCTCGTCGTCGCCCTCCACGAGCGAATCGCCGACGTCGGGGCGAACCCGCTGGTCGTCTCCGAGCGCACCGGCACCCGCTTCCGCCGGGCGTACCTCCGCAACCACGAGGGCGAGTTCGACTTCCCGGACCACCAGATGGCCCTCTACGAGGCGATGGACGTCTACATCGCCATCCGGGCCTCCGACAACGTCAGCGAGACGAGCGACGTCGACCCGGAGACGACCCGCGCCTACGACCAGGTCACCCAGCCCATCTTAGAGGAGCGACTGGGCAAGACGTGGTGTCTCACGCAGTTCCCCGCGTCGGCCAACGCACAACTCGCCGAGATGTCCACCGAGGAGTACGAGAGCTTCGTCTGGGACGCCATCGTCCGCGACTGGGACGAACAACGCGAGTTCCAGTCGCACATGGTCGACATCCTCGATCCCGCGAGCGAGGTCCACATCGTCTCCGGCGAGGAGACGGACGTGACGATGAGCGTCGAGGGGATGCACACCGTCAACGACTACGGCGAGGCCAACCTCCCCGGCGGCGAGGTGTTCACCGCCCCCGTCCCCGACAGCGTCGAGGGGACTGTCCACTTCGACAAGCCGGTCTACCAGCAGGGCCGCGAGATAACCGACGTCCGTGTCACCTTCGAGGGTGGCCGCGTGGTCGAGCACTCCGCCGCGAAGAACGAGGACGTCCTCACGAACATCCTCGACACCGACGACGGCGCCCGTCGCCTCGGGGAACTGGGCATCGGGATGAACCGCGGTATCGACCGGTTCACCTACAACATGCTGTTCGACGAGAAGATGGGCGACACCGTCCACATGGCGGTCGGGCGCGCCTACGACGAGTGTGTCGGCGAGGGCCGGGAGAACAACGAGTCGGCGGTCCACGTGGACATGATCGTGGACATGAGCGAGGACTCCTACATCGAGGTCGACGGCGAGGTGGTCCAGCGCGACGGGACCTTCCGGTTCGAAGACGGGTTCGACGGATAACCCGGTTCGGCAGTCCCGCGGGGTTCGAGAACTGCAGGGTCCGAACGGCGAAGCCGCGAGGAGCACGAGGCCGTGCGAAACGAGGCCTCGGAACGGATCGGGGAGCGCCGGTGACCCGCGGAGTAGCGCGGTTCTCGCCTCGCCTCGGTCCGGGCCGCCCTTCCCTCCTCAGGCGAGTTCCGCCTCACGGAGCATGTCCGCGAGGACGTGGAAGTAGAGGACGACGGCCGTGTACACCGCCATCAGGGGGGAGACGAGGTACCAGCCGGCCGTGAGCAGCCCCCCGAGGACCGCGTGGCTCACCAGTCGCTCGAAGTCGATGTCCTCGTCGAGGTCCGCGAACACCTCCTCCTGTTCGGTGAACGCCCACACCGGGTCGGTCAGACAGCGGGTCAGGTTCGACCAGTCGCCGGTCCGGGCGCGCGCGATGGCGAAGTGGTCGAGGTCGATGAACACACTCAGCAGCAGGCCGTAGGCCCACAGCAGGGTCCGTTTCGGGAGCGAGCGACCGCGCATGAGCGCCACGCAGACCGTGCTCACGGCGGCGCCGATGGCCGCGTGTTCTGGGGACTCCATCACCACCGGCTACCCGGGCAACCACCATGACTGTCGGGGCATCGGGGGAGTCACTCGACGTCGGGGGCGGTCGGTCGCCGCGTGGCGCCGTAGGTCAGCGTCGTCGCGACCACGACGGCGACGACGACGTGCATCACGCCGAGGGTCGCTACGAGTCCCGCCGTCGCGCCCGGAATCGCCGGCGCGACGGTCAGCAGCGGGACGAACGACAGCGCGAGCACCACGGCCGCGATGGCGAGGAACCACCGCTCGGGGGACGCGACGAGCTGGGCGAGGACGACGTAGACGACCGTCGCCGCGATCCCGGCGACGACGGTGGACCCGACGAGCGCGGGCCACGCGAGCGGGTCGTACGCGTCGAGCGACCCGACGAGCACGCCGGCGAGGCTGCGGACGAGTGCGACGGCGACGATGGCGCCCAGCACCGCGAACAGCCCGCGGTTGAGGACGTGGCGTGGCGATTCGGTCGGCCGCATCGCCTCCCGCGCCGTCGTGCCTGTTGGTGACATACCACTAGATATTGGCGGTCGCCGAAGAAATACCCGTTGTAACCTCCCGCCGAGGTTTCAGGTCCGTCGGTCGTCGTGAGTTCCCTCGGCCGCTCAGCCGAGGAAGTAGTCGGCGAGCCACGTCACCACGCCGAGGATGATGAGGCCGATGCCGACCAGCGACGTGAACGGTTCGGGAAAGAAGAAGAGGACGATACCGACGACGAGCAACAGCGCTGCCGCCCCCTCTTCGACGTACTCCGTGGCCTCCGTGTCGTCGGTGCTGGTGGCCTCGCCGAAGTCGTCGTCCCGTGCGGTACGTTCCTGTTCGTCGGCGTCGATGTCACGTCGTGACATCCTATCCGGCACGTGTCCGGGAGACCGATTGAAACCGTGGCTTGCACTGGCAGATGGATGGCGCCACACCACACGGCGCTCGGCCGCCCCGAAGGGAAAGCAAAACACCTATGTGTGCTTTTTTGTTCCGTTTGCGTGAGGGTTGCAGAAAGCATTTGTCCACCGGGTTCCCGGGTTCTCGTGACGGCGCGGCATCGACATCAACATCGTCCTGTGCCGTCGACTCATGTGCACGGGGGCCCTCCGGGTCCCCACTTCGGAACCAGACCGCCGAGCGACCGCGTTCGCCCGTCCGCACTGCCCGGTCGCTTTCCCCCCTACGCCCAGGGAGCGGCCACCTCTCGTCTCCCGCAGTCCCCCTGTACGACGACTGTTATTCCGGGGGTCCGTGCACGAACGTCTGTCGGACGTCCTCTTGAGCCTGCGTCGCGCTTCTCGTACTGGTGGACCTGGTTCCGCTGTTGCGCGACCCCTCGGACACCCTGCTCTGGTTCCTCCTGCTGGTGGTCCTCTCCGTGCTCGTGTTCCTGGTCGTGACGGAACCCGCGGGTGTGTCGATATTCGCGGACCCGGAGACCGACAACTACTGACGGCACACACGCTGTCCGTCCGACAGCGGGCCACGCTACGGCCGCAACGGGGGTGCTTCTTCCCTGGCGGATAAGTTCCGTCGCTGCTCGCGGTCGCACACGACGGGGAACGCGGTACACAGCTCGGTGAGATCCCACGAACGGGGTGGGGCTGAACGAGCACGATGGGACTCCCGTGAGCGGAGCGAACGGGAGTACATCGTGCGAGAGAAGCCGAACGAAGTGAGGCTGAACGAGCACGATGGGATTCGAACCCATGACCGTCGGATGTCTTCCCCCACCCGATACCGGACGGGGTTAGAAGTCCGACGCTCTATCCTGGCTGAGCTACGTGCCCTACGATGGGCATCCGGCCCCGAGGCCAAAAACGGTCGGATTCGCCCCGCCCTCACGCCTCGACGTCGAGTCCCGACCCCCACCGCTCGAACGCCGCACCCGACACGCCGCCGTCGGGTCGTGACCGCCGCGAGGGTGTCGAGGTGTCCCGACCCGCGGAAGGCCGGCCGCACTACTAGTCGGACCCGGGCCGCAGAAACAGCGCTTATGGGTGGTTCCCGTGTATCGACGGGTAATGAGAGTCATCGGAACCGTCGGCCTTGCGGGCAGCGGGAAGGGGGAACTGGCGAACGTCGCCCGCGAGGACGGGGTGCCGGTCGTCACGATGGGTGACGTCATCCGGGCGGAGTGTCGCGACCGGGGGCTCGACCCCTCGGAGCACCACGGCGAGGTGGCGCGGGCCCTCCGCGAGGAGGACGGGCCGCTCGCCGTCGCCGAGCGCTCCCTCCCGATGATCGAGGACCGACTCGCCGACCGCGACACCGTCGTCGTCGACGGCATCCGGTCGGGCGCCGAGGTCGAACGCTTCGAGGAACGCTTCGGGGAGGACTTCGTCCTCGTGGCCGTCACCGCCCCCTTCGAACTGCGCCAGGAGCGGGTCGCGGACCGCGGGCGCGACGCCACCGACACGGACGGCGAGGGTCTCGCGGCCCGCGACGAACGCGAACTGAGCTACGGCCTGGGCGAGGCCATCGACCGCGCCGACGTGACCATCGAGAACGCGGGCACCCTCGAATCGTTCCGCGAGCGCGTCCGGGCGGTGCTCTCCGGTGACCTCGCCGACGGCCCCGACGGCGAGGCGGGGGAGGCACGATGAGCGCCGTCTACCGCGTGGACGTGGAGATACGCGCCCCGGTCAACGAGACGGAGGTCACCGACCGGGTGCGCGATGCCGTCCGGTCGCTGTTCCCGACCGCGGAGCTCCGCGAAGACCCGGGTGAAATCGTCGGCGAGGCCCACTCCCTCGACCACTTCTCCGAACTGCTCCACGAGCAGGCCATCCTCGACACCGCGCGCAACACGTTCCGTGACACCCTGGAGGGCGACACGTTCACCTTCCGCCTGAAGAAACAGGCCGCGTTCATGGGGAAGGTGAACTTCGCGGTCGGGTCCGAGAGCGAACTCGGTGACGTCTTCGTCGAGGTGACGGTCCCCGACCCGGACGCCGAGGCCTACATCGAACACGTCGCCCCGCCGACGGAGGACGGCGTCCCGGTCACCCGACCGGATGAGGTCGAGGGGGGCCGAGGCCCCGACCGGTGAGCAACCGGACGGCCGTCTGCTTCGACCTCGACGGCACGCTCCTGCGCGTCGCGGAGTACGGACGCGTCGTTGCGCGTGCCTTCGAGGACCGGCTGGACCGGGCGGCCCCGGCGTGGGCCGACCACTACGGCGAACGCTTCTTCGCACACTTCGACGCGCTGGCGCCCGACCCGTACCGCCGTGCGATGGCGGACACCGTCGCCGAGTTCGACCTCGACGCCGACCCGGCAGTCCTCGCGGACGCCCTCGTCGCCCGCGAGTGCGAGGCGGCGACGGTCCCCGACGGCGTCCGGGGAACGCTCGCGACCCTCGCCAGCGAGAGTCGACTGGGCGTGCTGACCAACGGCGTCCCGGCCGTCCAGCGGGCGAAACTCGACCACAACGACCTGCTCGAACCGTTCGACGCCGTCGTCACCTCCTACGAGGCGGGGGCACACAAGCCCGCACCGGCGGCGTTCGACGCCGCCCGCGGGGCACTCCCCGCCGACCGGTACGTGATGGTCGGCGACGACGAGCTCGGGGACGTCGAGGGTGCCCGCGCCGCCGGGTTCGAGGCCGTCCACGTCGTCGACGGGTTCCCGACGGCCGACCGGGTCCTCGCCGGCGACGGGTGATACCGGTGGGAGCGACGCGCTCGACTCGGTCCCCGGCATCGTCGGTCGCGCACCACGCACGTGCCTGCACAGCCATGAGGCACGTGGCGGGCGGACGGTGTCGTATGGCAGACGACAAGGCCGCAGCCGCCGAGACCGAGGACAGCGAGGAGGAGACAGCGGCGTCGGACACCGAGGCGTCGGCCTCGACCGGGTCGATGACCGAGGAACCGCCCGAGGAGGGGGCGACCGGGGCGGCCGAACCCGCCGAGGCCGCGGGGCCGGAGTCCCAGGCCGACCAGTCCGAACTGGAGGAGGAGCCGGACACGGACCTCGACGCCGACCCCGACGCCGGCCTGGACGACAACAACGCCACCGGGACCGACGTGGGGACGGACGACGACCGGGGAACCGGGAGTGATTTCGACGCCGACCCGGACCCCGACGACCACGGCCTCGAACACACCCGCAAGAACGACGTCGACGGCGACCGGGCCAACGGCCGGTTGACCGACCGCGTCCGCAACAACGAGACGATAGAGCGCGTCCGCCAGTCCGACGCGACCGACGCCGTCGACACCAGCGACCCGGTCGTGCTCGCGGCTATCGCCTCGGTGCTGTTCTCCTGGTACCAGTTCTACGTCCGCGGCGACAAGCAGTACGGCCTGTTCGTCGGCCTCTGGGCGCCGACGCTGCTCGGGTTCGCGGACTACCTCCAGAACGCCGACGTCGCCGACGCCGTCCAGCAGTTCCGCGACGAGTAAGGACTCGACCGCTCTTTCCTCTATGACATCACCACGACGCCGGCCCCGGCGTGACGCCGCGCGGGGAGGCGGACGATGAGCGACAGCACCGACCTCCCGGCGGAGACGACGCCGCTCTGGGCGGACACCGCGCCGGGAACCGACTACGCCCCGCTCGAAAGCGAGGTGCGGGCGGACGTGGTCGTCGTCGGCGGCGGTATCGTCGGCGTGACGACCGCGCTCCGGTTGCTCGAGGATGGCCACGACATCGCCCTCCTCGAACGCGACCGGGTCGTGCAGGGCGTGACCGGCCGGACGACGGCCAAGGTTACGTCGCTTCACGGCCTCGTCTACGACCGCCTGCGCGAGACGCTCGAGACCGATGCGGCCCGGCAGTACGGCGAGGCCAACGAGGCGGCCATCGACGAGATAGCGGACCGCGTCGCCGAGAGCGACATCGATTGCGGGTTCCGACGCCTCCCGGCGTACACCTACGCGCCGTCACAGGAGGACCGACCGGACGTCCGCCGGGAAGCGGAAGTCGCGGACCGCCTCGACCTCCCGGCGTCGTTCGTCGAGGACGCTTCCCTCGACCTGCCGTACGACACCGCGGGGGCCGTCGCCTTCGCCGACCAGGCGCAGTTCGACCCCCGGCGGTACCTCCTCGCGCTGACCGAGCAGTTCGCCCGCGAGGGCGGGCGCGTCTACGAGCGAACGAAGGTCACCGACCTCGACGGCGGGGAACCGTGTCGCGTCGGGACCGACCGGGGGTCGGTCCGGGCCGACGACGTCGTCCTCGCGACGCACTTCCCCATCGAGGACCGCGGCGGGTTCTTCGCTCGGATGCGACCCAAGCGGTCGTACGTCCTCGCGGTCCGGGTCGAAGACGAGGTGCCACAGGGGATGTACTACCAGTCCTCCGAACCGTACCGCTCGCTGCGCCCCCACCGCCACGAGGGCGAGGAGTACCTCCTCGTGGGCGGCGAGAACCACAAGACCGGACAGGCCGACGAACAGGAGCGCTACCGTCGGCTGGCGGCGTTCGCCCGCGAGCACTTCGACGTCCGCTCCATCGACTACCGCTGGTCGACGCAGGACTACACGACCACCGACCGGGTGCCGTACGTCGGTCGCCTCGGCCCGGCGAGCGACCACGTCTTCGTGGCCACCGGGTTCGGCGGCTGGGGGATGACCAACGGAACGGCCGCCGCGAGCATGCTCGCGGCCCTCGTCGGCGGCCGGGACCACCGCTGGGCGGACCTCTACAGCCCCCGGCGGGTGACGCTCTCGCGCGAGTCGCTCCGGGAACTCGTGACCGAGAACGCCGACACCGCCGGCCGCTTCCTCCGGGGGTGGCTCCGGGCGGCCGACCGGCGCTCGCTGGCGGACCTCGCGCCCGGCGAGGGGACGGTGGTCCGCGAGGGGACGAGCCCGGTCGCCGTCTCGCGGGACGAGTCGGGCGCGCTCCGAGCCGTCTCGGCGGTCTGCCCACACATGAAGTGCGTCGTCGGCTGGAACGACGCCGAGGGGTCGTGGGACTGTCCCTGTCACGGCTCCCGCTTCGAGGCCGACGGCGAGGTCATCGACGGGCCGGCGGTCGAGGCGCTCGCGCCCCGCCGCCCGCGGGACGACTGAGGTCGTCACCCACTCTTTCGTCCCGACCCGTCGATGCCGCTGACGAAGATGGCGAGCCACTGCCCCACGTCGCGGGTCTCGCGCACCTCGACGGCCGTCACCCACTTGACCCACTGGAACCCGCGGCGGTCGGGGGCGACGACCCGCAGCGGGAAGCCGTGGCCGTGGGTCAGGCGCTCGCCGTCCACGTGCGTCGCGAGCAGCAGGTCGCGGGCCTCCGCCAGCGGGAAGCCGAAGCGATAGCCCGTCACCGAGTGGAACGTCACCCAGCGGGCGCCGTCTCCCACGGCGGCGGCGTCGAGCAGGTCCCCGACCCGGACGCCCGTCCAGTCGCGCTCGACGTACCAGCCGCTCGTACAGTCCAGCAGCGCCGGCTCCGTGGCGGGGCGCCCGCCCGTGACGTCGCCGTACGCGAGTTCGAGCGGCCGACCGACCCGCCCGACGACGTGCAGGCGCCAGTCGGCCGCGTCCACCGGGTCCGGGTCGTCGAGCACCCAGCTCGTGACCGGGAAGCGGTTGCCCGACCCGCCCTCCGGGCGCGACCCGGTGAAACGGCGGTCGTTCGGCCCGAGGGCGGCCGCGAGCGCCTGCTGTGCCCGCCAGACCAGCGCGCCCCCGACGACGAGCGCCGCGTACTGGAGGACGGTCCGCCGGCCCTCCCAGTCGGCCCGCGTCGGCGGGCGGAAGCGGCGGTAGAGGTGGTAGCCGAGCAGCGGGACGACTAGCAGGCCGAGGCCGATGTGGAGGTTGAGCAGCGTCCACCCCGCGAAGCGGGCCTCGACGCCGATTCCGAGCACCCACGCGACGCCGGTCGCCAGCGCCGCGACCGTCACCGTCGCCAGCAGGACGGAGAGCGCGACGGTCGCCGAGCGCCGCGTCAGGCGGTGACGGACCCGCCGGAGCTTCCAGAACAGGAGGGCGACGAGCGTCAGCGCGCCGGCCCCGTGGAGGACGAACAGCCACCACTGGCGGGGGCTCCCGGCGGTGAGGCTCGCGAGCCCCGTCAGGACGGCCAGACACACCGCAGCGAGGAGCGTCCAGTCCACCAGCCGCGGGGGGAGTTCGACGCGCACGGTACCTGTTGGCGCTCGACGAGGAAAGGTGACGCGGACGGCAGGGTGATTACCCCCGGGCCTGTGGTGTGTCGCATGGTGGTTCCCCTGTCCGTCCGCGACGCGATGACATCGCCCGTCGAGACCGTCCCGCCGGAGACGACTGTCGCCGTCGCCGCTCGCCGGATGCGCGACGCCGCCGTCGGCTCGCTCGTCGTCGTCGTCGAGGACGGCGACCCGGCCGGCATCGTCACGGAGAGCGACCTCGTCGGGGTGCTCGCCGAGGGCGCCGACGCCGAGACGACGGCGGTGGAGGCGGTGATGCGCCCGTCGGTCGCCAGCGTCGCGGCCGACGACACGCTGGAGACGGCGGCGACGACGCTGCGCGAACGCGACGTCAAGCGCCTCGTCGTCGTGGACGACGGGACCCTCGCCGGCGTCCTCACGGCGACGGACCTCGCCTACCACCTCCCCCGGTTCGCGCTGTCGGTCGAGTCGGGGCGGGCGCGTGCGGACTACGCCCGCCTCGGGACCGACGAGACGGCCTACGAGGACGCCGACTGGTACTTCGAACACCACGGCGAGGAGGACGGCCTCACCGTCGGCGACGTCATCCGGTTCCGGAAGGTGCTCTCGGACGCGGACGTCCGGGCGTTCGCGGAGGCCAGCGGCGACACCAACCGCCTGCACCTCGACGACGAGTTCGCCGCCGAGACGCGCTTCGGCGGCCGTATCGCCCACGGGACGCTCGTCTCCGGCACCATCAGCGCCGCGCTGGCGCGCCTCCCCGGACTCACCATCTACCTCTCGCAGGACCTGCGCTTTCTCGGCCCGGTCGAGGTGGGCGACACTATCGCCGCGGTCTGCGAGGTCGTCGAGGACCTCGGGGACGGCAAGTTCCGCCTCGTGACGGCGGTGTACGACGTGAGCGACGTCGAGGCCGGGAAGAAAGACGAGGAGGGCGCGCGGGTCATCGACGGCGAGGCCGTCGTCCTCGTCGACGACATCCCCTACACGGTCGAGGAGAAACTGGAGACCCCCGGGCCGGAGTAGGCGGTCAGGGCTCGCGGACCGACTCCACCGACAGCGACTCGCCGACGGCGACCTCGTAGGGGTCCCCGCCGAGCGTCACCCGAACGACGAAGCGCCACGGGTCGCGCGACTCGACGCGCGTCCGGTCCCCGTCGGCCGCGAACGGGAACGCCCAGAGCGGCGTCCCGCTCACGTCCACCCCCTCCTCGGTCAGCAACGCGGTGACCCGCGGGTCCGCGAGGAGGAGCTCGCCGACCGTCGCCAGCATCCCGACCTCGCAGCGCTCGCAGTCGAGGGCGACGGCGACGGGGTGGTTCCCACACGGACCGTCGGGACGGATACTCATCTCGACGGGGCCGGCGCACTCGTGACAGACCCCGTCGACGGCGAGGTCGAGGGAGGCGCGCGCGAACCGGTCGAACGCGGCCGGAACGGCCTCCATCGGTCGGTCGGCGAGTCCCCCCGGCGGGAACCCGTGCTGTGCGTGGACGCCGTCGCAGGCCGCACACCGGACCTCGCCGACGTTGTCGCGGTACCGGAAGGCGAGGGGGCCGCCGCAGAACTGGCAGGGGTCGTCGAGTTCGACCGGCGCGCGGCTCCTGACCTCGTTGAACGCGCCCGACCGGATGGCGTTCACCACGGCCACCCCCGGCCGGCGAAGTCGGTAGCCCGCCTCCGTCCGCTCGACGTACGTCCCGACGAGTTTGTCGAGGTGGTAGCTGAACTGCCCGCTGTCGCGCACCTCGGTCGCCGTCCGGAGTTCGGAGAACGTCATCTCCGCGTCCGGACCGCGCCAGAGCGCCAGCAACACCTCGATGCGGAGTTCGTGACCGAGGACGAGGAAGGCCTCGTCGGGGGCCACCGTTTCGTCCTCCTCGGCCGTGTCGGGGGACCGGGCGGTCCCGTCGGGTGGGGAACCGGACGTCATCGCTACCGTCACGTTCGCCGCTCGACACTTCTGTCTTCGGTGAAACGACCTTCAGTAGCGCCGCGGACCGGTTCGGTGCACCGTGGGTGTGGGCCGCCGAGGGGCGGAGCGGACGGGGACCGGCGACGAATCCCTGTCCCCATCGAGACGACACGAGTTTATGCGCTCGGGCGCCTACAGTCCGCCGATGATGGTGATGACCCACGTGCTCGTGGGTATCGTAGTCGGTGGCCTCGTCGCGGCCCTCGCGCCCGAGGCCGGCACGCTGGCCGTCCTCGCCGGGGGGCTCGGCGGTGCGCTCCCGGATTTCGACCTCTACGCCGGCCACCGGAGGACGCTGCACTTCCCCGTCTACGCTCCGCTGCTGGTGCTGCTCGCCCTCGCCGTCGCCGTCGCCCTCGCTTCCCCGACGCTGGTCGTCGGCGCGGCGCTCCTCCTCGCGGCCGGCGTCCACGCCGCGATGGACGTCCTCGGCGGCGGTCTGGAACTCAAACCGTGGCAGGCGACGTCGGAACGGGCCGTCTACAGCCACTTCCACGGCCGGTGGCTTCGGCCGGTGCGGCTTGTGCCCTACGACGGCGCCCCCGCCGACCTCCTGCTCGCGGGCGTCGCGGGCCTCCCGGCGCTCGCCGTCGCGACCGGCCCGCTCGACGGCGGGGTGGCGCTCCTGCTCGTCGTCGCACTCGTCTACACGGCCCTCAGGAAACGGCTGGCGGACCTCTGGGCGACGCTGGCCGGTCGCCTCCCGCCGGCGCTCGTCGCGTACCTGCCCGAACGGTTCGCGGACGTCCGATAGTCAGTCCCCGGCGACGGCTCTCGCTCGGCGGACCGTTGCACTGACGGGCACCGCCTTCATACCGGGCCCGCCTACGGATACGAAGCGACCGACGGGCACGCGACCGGCGTCGGCGGCCCCCGGCGACCGACGAGCGAGCAGTCCGGCGCTCTCCGGCTGGGACTGGCCCTCTCTGAATCCGAAATCGCCGCGCGGACCGAGATTGGAATCCGAACCGAGGGCCGACTCGACCTCGGGAGACGACGGTCGGGCGGGACGAGGCGCCTTCCGCCCGCAAGGCGAGCCGATACAGGGACTCCGGCAGTGTCTCCGGACGCAATGGCACTCAGCGAACTCGACCACCTGAGCGAGGAGCAGCGCGAGTGTATCGACAACTGCCAGCGGGCCGTCGAGGCCTGCGAGTGGTGTGCCGACCAGTGTGCGGAACACGGTGAGGGGATGGCCGAGTGCATCCGCCTCTGTCGTGACGTGGCGGACATCGCCTCGCTGCACATGCGGCTGATGGCCCGCGACTCGGAGTTCAGCAGCCGGCTCGCCGAAGCCTGCGCCGAGGCCTGCGAGGCCTGCGCGGAGGAATGCGAGCAGCACGACCACGACCACTGCCAGACGTGCGCGGAGGTCCTCCCGGAGTGCGCGGAGACCTGCCGCAACATGGCCTGAACAGGGCCTCCGGAGACTCGCTTTTTTATCGCTCAACGTAGAACGACCGTTCGTGGACCTCACGAAGGACCTCGGGGAGACCGCCCGGACCGCCGTCGCCGTCGCCCGCGAGCAACAGGTGACGGTGGCCGCGGCGAGTCTCGGCTACCACGCGTTCAACACGCTCATCCCGCTCACGCTGTTCGCCGTCATCGTGCTCTCGGTTCTCGGTCAGTTCGGGCTGGCGGCACGGGGAATCGAGGCGCTCGTCGGTACCCCTGCGGGTGACGCGGAATCGGCGCTCGCCGCCCTCACGCAGAACTCGGCGGGACGGGTCCGCGCCGGCGTCCTCGCCTTCCTCATCCTGGTCTGGAGCGTCGTCCAGACGTTCCAGACGACGAACGCGGCGTTCGAGCGCGTCTACGGCGTCCGCGACTCAGTCTCCTTCCTGGGGAAGGTCCTGGACATCGCCACGGTGACCGTGGCCGTCCCGCTGGCCGTCGTCATCCTCGGGAGCGTCGGCCTCGCGCTTGCGACGGCCCTGGAGGGGACCCCGTTCGTCGTCCTCGTTCCGCTCGTCGTCCTCGGCGTGCTGGTCGCCGCCTTCCTGCCGCTGTACTACGTCCTGCCCGGCGAGCAGGTGACGGTCCGGGAGGCGCTACCGGGGGCGGTGTTCGCGGCGACGACGTGGACCGCCCTTGGTCTCGGCCTCCGCGTCTACGCCGGCATGTCACAGAGCGTCCAGTTCTACGGCGTCGTCGGGGGACTGCTCCTGTTGCTGACGTGGCTCTACCTCGGCGGGCTGGTCATCCTCGTCGGCGTCGTACTGAACGCCGTCCTCGCCGGGCGGGTGGACGTCGACGAGATATGGGAGCCGACGGAGCCGGACGCGGTAGAGTCCGACGTCGAATCCGGGTGACTCACACCACGACCTGTACGACGGCGAACAGCACCACCACGCCCAGCACGTCGCAGGTGTTCGTGACGACGGGGATGACCACGTCGTCGGGGTCGAGCTCCAGCCGGTAGGCGGCGTAGGTCGCGACGAACGTGACGACGACGGCGAGCACCGCCAGCGCCGCGCCGCTGCTCACCGCGACGACGAGCACCGTCGAGAGCGGCAGGTCGGTCCCGGCGGTCACCCCCGCCAGCACCCACCCTCCGACGCCGATGAACGGGAACGTCGTCAGCGCGAGGAGCACCGTCGCCAGCGCGTTGCCCATCAGGGTGTCGTCCGCGCCGAACTCCAGGGTCCCGAGGTGGAACGCCGAGGAGAGCCGCGAGGCGAGGACGCTCCCGAGGTTCCCGGCCGTCCCGATGGTGACCGGGACGAGGACGAGCAGGGTCGGGTACTGGAGGAGGGTGGCCTCGAAGCGCCCGAGGACCAGCCCGCTCGCGAGTTCGACGAGCGTGAGCGCGAGCAGGATTGGAAGGGTCGCGCGGGTGATGGCACGGACCGTCCAGTCGGTCGTCATCCGGCCACCCCGAGGACGATACGGACGGCCAGCAGGAGGAACGCGACGCCGAAGATGTCACCCGCGGTCGTGACGACGGGGCCGACGAGCGTGTCGGGGTTGTAGCCGTGGCGGTAGCCCGCGAAGACGACGGTCAGCACCACGAACGAGAGGACGACCCCCGAGAGGGCGCCGGCCACCAGCGCGATGCTCACCAGCATCCACAGCGGCGCGGGGTTGCCACCGAGGACCCGCAGGGCGAGGAACGCGAGGACGGCGGCGAAGGCGCTCGCTAAGAGCCCGTTCCCGATGGCGGCGGCGACGGCCGCCTGCAGGCGCTCGTCGCGCTCGCGCAACGAGGGCTCGATGATACCCTGGTGGAGCGCCGTGGCGACGCGTGCGCCGAGGGAGCCGTAGACGTTCCCGCGGGTCGCGAGCAGCGCCGGGACGAGAACCAGCAGGCCGGGGACGGCCTCGAACTCCGCGCGCATCCCGCTGAGGACGACGCCCGCCAGCAGGCCGCCGACCGCGCCGCCGACCAGCGCCGGCATCCCCTCACGGTAGGCGTCGCGGGCCACCTCGCGGACGGTCATCTGCCGGGAGAACGTGAGCCGTCGGTATAAAACCGGTCGGCGCGGTCGTCGTCACCCGAACGGGCCGCCGCCCATGCCGCCCATCCCGCCGCCACCGCCGCCTTGCTGTTCCATGCGTTTCATCATGCGCTGCATGTCGCCGTCGCCCATC
>CAYYSW010000012.1:963-18740 GCA_964474395.1 uncultured Halobacteriales archaeon | reverse complement strand
GGGAAGGGAAACGCACATACGTTGCGCCGGGGTAGGCCGAGACGCGCACCGGTGGTCTAGTGGCATGACAATGGCCTTCCAAGCAATTAACCCGGGTTCAAATCCCGGCCGGTGCATATTCTGTCCGTGCGACAGCGAGGACGAACGTAGACGGTGTGGTTTGAATCAGGGAGCGAACGCAGTGAGCGACCGGGGTTCAAACTCCCGGTCGGTACGGAACCCCTCTACGGGCCCCGAAACGCGTTTCCCCGTCGTCGGCTTCTGCGGGGACGTGACCGACCCCTCCGAGCGCTTCGAGAGCACCGAGGCGTACTACGCCGAGTTCCGTGCGGGCTACGGCGACAGGGCGGTCGAGTAGCTCCGTGCCCGGTTCGGTGTCGTCGGGGAGGCCCGGGTCGTTGACCTGGGCTGCGGCGCGGGCCAGTTGACGGTACCGCTCGCGCGGCGAGCGGGCGGGGTGGTCGGGATGGACCCCAACGGGACGATGCTCGACCACGCGAGAGACCGGGCCGCGGAGGCGGGGGTGACGTCCGTCGAGTGGGTCCGCGGGTCGGACGCCGACCTCCCGGCGCTGTCGGGGACGTTCCGCCTGACGACCATGGGGCGGTCGTTCCACTGGATGGACCAGGAGCGGACCCTCGACCGCCTCCGCGGGACGACGGAGTCGGGCGGGGGTGTCGCCCTCGTCACCGACCGCGAGTGGCTCACGAAGGGGCGGGCGGACTGGCAGGCCGCGATGTACGAGGTGGCCGCGGCGTACCTCGAGGACCTGCCCGACCGGGTCGACCCCGACGAGGTGACGTACGACGACCCGTGGGACGAGAAACTCGCCTCGTTCGGTTTCGAGGACGTGGAGACGGTCACGTTCGACGTCGACCGCCGGTGGACCGTCGACGCCGCCGTGGGCTACGTCCTCTCGCTGTCGTACTGCTCGCCCGACCGGCTGGGGGACGACCGGGCGGCGTTCGAGGCTGCGGCCCGCGACCGTCTCGCGGCGTTCGACCGCGACTGCCTCCGTCAGGCGGCGACCGTGGAGGTCATCAGCGGGCGAGCGTGACTCGTGCGAAGCTAACTACACACACGAGTCCCGAGACCCGGCGGTGCGTCCGGTTCCAGCCCGGCCCACTCCTGTAGTGACAGTGTCGGTTCGTGATGATTGTATCCTAAACTGATAAGTATCTGCAACCGAAGAATGAACTCGAATTGACAGAACTCACGACCACATCCGACGGTGCCCTCGAACGGGCGGTCGGTGCCGCGCTGGCCGGTGCCACGACGCGCAGCGGACTCGACGACGCGGTCGTCACCGCGCTGGCCGACGCCGGACCGTTCTCGGGGGCTCGCATCGTCGCGTTCGGGGACGGCCCCGACGACCGGACGGTCCTCGCCGAGTCCGGCGAGGTGAGAGCCACGGGCGACGCCGCCCCGCTGGCGTTCGCCCGCGGGGAGCCCCACGAGTCCGGGGAGTGCCTCGCGGTCCCTATCGACGGGACGACGGTGCTGGTCGTCGATGGCGGAGGGGTCGGACTGGAGGAGGTGACCCACGTCGCCTCGACGGTCGCCGGTGCTCGTGCGGCCCTCCCGACGGTCGACTGCGCCCGGCCGATGGCCGACGACCTGCTGTCGGATTCGGACATCGGCGCGCTGGTCATCAACCGGTCGCAGTCCGTCGTCTGGATGAGCCACGCCGTCGAGCGCTACCTCGGGACGGCCCCGGCGGACGTCGTCGGCGAGAGCGTCGATGCGCTGCTCGCGGGGACGGCGGATCTCGTCGAGGACCCGGAGAGGCTGGTGAGCGCCGCGAGCGACCCCGAACGCATGGAGTTCGACTTCACCATCGAGGGGCCGGAGGGGGACCGGTGCCACGTCCGGTACCGCGTCCATCCGATTCGGAGCGGCCCCCACGCCGGCGGGTGGGTGGTCCTGCTGTACGACATCACCGAGCGGCGGCGGGCGGAGGAGGCCCTCGAACACGAGCGCGCGCTGGTCAACGACGCCCTCGACAGTCTCGACGACATCTTCTACGTCATCTCGGAGGACGGGCGGTTCCTGCGCTGGAACGACCGCGTGACCGAGGTGACGGGGTACGACGACGAGGAGATAGCGTCGCTCCACCCGACTGACCTCATCGACGGGGACCATCGCGAACGCATCGAGATGGCCATGTCCGCGGGATTCACCGAGGGGCGGGCGACGGCCGAGGCCCACCTGCAGACGAAGTCCGGCGAGACGGTCCCCTACGAGTTCACCGGCGACCGACTCGACCACGGCGAGACGACCTACCTCTGCGGGACCGCCCGCGACGTGAGCGACCGGCGCGACCGGCAGACGAAGCTCCGTGCGCTCAACGAGGCGAGCCGGACGCTGTTGCGCGCCGAGTCCGTCGAGGACGTCGCGCGCGTCGCCATCGAGACGACCGGCGACGTCCTCGGCTGTCAGCTGACCGGCCTCTGGACGTACGACGAGGACCGGGACCGGCTCGACCCGGTCGCCACGACCGACGGCGCGACGGACGTCTTCGGGGAGGTCCCGTCGTTCTCACCGGGTGACTCGCTCGCGTGGAAGACCTTCGAGTCCGGGACCTACCGGCTGTACGAGGACGTCCGGAGCCACGACGGCGTCCACAACCCCGACACGCCCGTCGAGCGCGAGGTCATGCTCCCACTCGGGAACCATGGCCTGCTCGTCACCGGACGGACCGACGACGAACCGTTCGACGACGACACGGTGAGCCTGCTGCGTCTCTTCGCCGCGACCATCGAGGCGGCCCTCGACAGCGTCCACCGCAAGCGCCTCCTCTGTCGTCGGGAGGCGGACCTCCGCCGGCAGAACGACCGGCTGGAGTTCCTCAACAGCCTGCTGCGCCATGACATTCTCAACGGAATGATGGTCATCACGAACTACGCCGACTTCCTCGGCGACCACGTCGACGAGGAGGGCGAGCGGTACCTCGGGACCATCCGCGAGTACGGCGACGACATCGTGAGCCTCGTCGAGAAGGTCCGGGCCGTGCTCACGGCCATCACGGACGAGGACGAACCGCTCGGGCCGGTGGACCTCCCCTCGGTCGTCGAGCGCCAGTGCCGCAAGATACGCGCCGCGACGCCGGAGGCGACGGTGACGGCGGACGTCCCCCCCGACGTGGCGGTGCTCGCCAACGACCTGCTCGCGGACGTCGTGGGTAACGTCGTCTCGAACGCCGTCGAACACGCCGGCGAGTCGCCCGTCATCGAGGTGAGCGTCGAGCGCCGCGGCGAGTGGGTCGAGGTCCGTGTCGCCGACGACGGACCGGGCATCCCGCCGGCCCACCGCGACCGGGTGTTCGAACGCGGGTTCGGGTCCGGCGAGGGGCCCGTCGGCTCGGGGTTCGGGCTGTACTTCGTCGCGACGATGCTCGACCGCTACGGGGGCGAGGTCCGCGTCGAGGCGAGTGAGACCGGCGGGGCCGCCGTCGTCCTCTCGCTTCGGGCCGCGGACGCCGACGGAGACCGATGAGTACCGAGCGGAACGCTCTTGCGTCGTCCCCCGGTGGGTACGAGCCATGAGCGACGACCGGCCGGTGGTGCTCGTCGTCGAGGACGAGCCACCGCTCGTCGAGATATACGGGCGCTGGCTGGAGGCGGACCACGAGGTCCGGACCGCCACGACGGGCGAGGCGGCCCTCTCGGCGGTCGGGGAGGACGTCGACCTCGTCCTCCTCGACCGAATGATGCCGGGGATGTCGGGCGACGAGGTGCTGGCCGAACTCCGCGAGCGGGGACACGACACGCTCGTGATGATGGTCACGGCGGTCGAACCCGGCCTCGACATCATCCAGGCGGGCGTCGACGCCTACCTGACGAAACCCCTCGAACGCGACCACCTGTTGATGGCCGTCGAGCGCCTGCTCGAGCGCCGGACGTACTCGGCCCTCGAACGCGAGTTCTACCGCCTCGTCTCCAAGCGGGCGGCGCTCCTGAGTTCGAGGGGGGCGGACTGGGAGGGCGACGAGCGGTTCGCCGCCCTCGAAACGCGCATCGAGGAGGTGCGAGCGGAGATGGACGCCCGGTCGCTCGACTCCGACGAGGAGTTCGTCGCGCTGGTCCGCGAACTGGAACGGGGTGGCGGCGAGTGAGCTACGAGGTCCCGCGCCGCCTCCTCGAGGCCGACGTCGCCGCTATCCGGCCAGGGACGAGCCTCCTCCTCACCGGCCCGAGCGACCGGTCGGAGGAGCTGGTCTACGACCTGCTCGCGTGCGGTCACGACAACGGCGAACACGCCGTGTTCATCACGACGGACGCGGGGGCGGCCGCAGTCGTAGAGGCACTCGAAGCCCGGACGGGGAACTTCGACCCCGGACTCCTCGGTATCGTCGACACGACGGACCCGGTGGACGTCGGGGCGGCAGTCCCCGTCGAGCGACTCGGGTCGAGCGGCGACCTGACCGGCATCAGCCTCGGGACGGCGAAGCTCGTCCGTCGGATGGACGGTGGGGGGCCGGTCAGACTCGGTCTGGTGTCGATATCGACGCTCCTGATGTACGTCGACCTGCGGACCGCCTTTCGCTTCCTGCACGTGTTCACCTCCCGGGTCGCCGGGGGCGAGTGGCTGGGGCTGTTCACCCTCGACCCGGCGATGCACGACGACCAGACCCTCGGGACGCTCAGGGCGCTCTTCGACGGCGAACTGGCGCTCGGGGAGAGCGCGGACGACGGGGAGGGCGTGACCGTCCGCGGCAGCGGGTTCGTCCGCACCGAGTAGCGTCAGCGGCCGAGCGTCGGCCGCGTCGAGAGGTCCGGGTCGACGCTGTAGAGGAAGGCGAACACTCCCGAGGCGACCACGATGAGCGCCGCCGCGGTACCGAACGCCGTCAGGACACCCGTAGCGTCCCAGATGATCCCGACGGCGACGGGACCGGTCACCTGTCCGACCTTCCAGGCGATGGAGCGAAGCGACATGCTCGCGGCGACGGCGTCGAACTGCTCGCCCTCCTCGACGAACAGCGCCATGCTCGCCGGGAGACGGATGCTGTCGGCGACCCCACAGACCCCGTAGGCGGCGAACAGGACGAAGAACGCGGGGACGAGCGTGAACCCCGCCACCTCGACCGCCGGGAGGACGGCGTCAGCGGCGGCCGCGAGCGGGATTATCAGCGCGCCGACGGCGTAGAGGAGGGCGCCGACGAACACGAAGTAGTGCTTGTTGCCGACGCGGTCGGTGTAGCCGCCGACGAACCCCTGCGTGAGTCCCTTCGTCACCTTCCCGCCCGCGAGGATGCCGCCGATGAGGAAGGGGTTCATCCCGAAGGCGGTGCGGGCGTAGATGGGGAGAAAGAGGATAACGGCCATCTTCCCGAAACTGAGGCCGAACCGGAAGACGACGAGCGCACGGATGGCCGTCCGGCCCAGGAGTCGACGAAGGGTCTCGATGCCAGTCGCCTCCTCGGGGTCGGTCCGCCCGCCGGGGTTGTCCCGGAGCCAGAACAACATGAGGAGCGTCGCGGCGACGGTCACGCCCGAGAGGACGGCGTAGGCGACGGTGAACTCGTAGACGGCGAGCAGGTACCCGCCGACGAGGTCGCCAGCGAGCGAGGAGAACGCCCCGACCTGGTTGTACGTTCCCAGCCACTGGCCGCGCTCGCCGTCCGGGCTTATCTCGCCGACGACGCTCGACCCGGTTATCCAGAGCAGGCTGGCACCTACGCCCTGGAAGACCCTGACGAGGATGACGTCCGTCACCGAGGAGACCTGCGAGAACCCGACGAAGACGAGGACGTTCACGGCGAGGCCGGCGAGGAGGACGCGCTTTGCGTTGTGGGTGTCGACGTACCGACCGAGCGGGAGGACGATGGCCAGTTGCGCGAGCGCGAAGGCCGTCCCGAACAGGCCCTCCATGGTGCTCGTCGTCCCGAACTGGTCGGCGTAGAGGGCGAGCGCGATGGCGATGGTCGAGTACGCCTGCGCCCGGGCGAACGCCGTCCCGCCCAGCGCGAGGAACTCGCGATTCCGCAACACTCCGAGCGACCCACGTGACACTGTGTTCGGACCGACGGGAGGCGACGGATTAAACCCAACTTTCCCGGAATGGTGAGTGAAGAAAACTCCTACCACGGGGGCTGTGACACCGTGGACCGTACATCGATGCGGGACGATTCGGCGACGCTACAGTTCGATACGCTCGACCAGCTGGTCCTCGCCCTCGTGGATGTTGATGGCGACGATGCGGATGTCGTCGGCGATGAGGGAGTCCTCCAGTTTCGCGTTCAGGAGTTCGTCGACCTGGTAGACGCCGGCGGCGTCGGTCATCTCGATCTCGACGAGGACGGGCGTCGTATCGCCCTCGCGGAGGCTCACCTGCCGGATGGCCTGGCTGGAGAGCGTGTTGATACCCCGCCCCCCGCGCTCGTAGGGCATCCGTGAGCGGCCCCGCTCCATGTCGAGGCCGTCCGCGACCCGGAGGACGCCCGCTTCGAGGGTCAGGGGTTTCTCCTCGGTGTGGTGACAGAGGATGGCGTGGAGCACCTCGCCTTTCATGCGGACGACGTCGCCGACGTCGTAGAAGTTCGAGAGGACGCGGTCGAGGATATCCGCGGCCAGCGGAATCGAGTAGTAGCTGTGGTCGTCGCGGTGGACGACGTGGCCGATGTCGTGGAGGGTGGCGGCGAGGGCGATGATAACCCCCTCGTCGGCCTCGTCGAGGCCCTGCTGGCGGGCGCCGTTGAACTCGACGTCGCCGGCTTTCAGCAGGTCGTAGAGACAGAGCGCCCGGTTGCGGACGATGCTGATGTGCTTGCGCCCGTGGTCGTTGTACCCCTTGCGCTGGACGGGGTTGACGTTCTGTGCGTCGAGGTACGCCTGTATCTCCTCGTCGGCGTCGATGAACTCGAGCACCTCGTTGAGTTTCCCGTCCGGAAAGGCGTGGTCGGCGGCGGGGTCGTACGTCCGGCCGCCGTCGCCGCGGTCTACGCTGCTCATACCTACTCTCTCGCCGGCGAGAGGAAAACCGCTTTGCCTCCGGTGTGCTCAGGCCGCCACGTCTCTCGCGGCCGCCTCCACCTCGTCGTAGTCGGGTTCGACGCCCGGGTCGTCGCCGACCCACGCGTAGCTGATGGTCCCGTCGGTGTCCACGACGAACACCGCACGCTGGGCGAGGTTCCTGATGCCGAGGTCCTCGAAGTCCATCGAGATGTCGTACTCCTCGATGAGTTCCCCGTTCGCGTCGCTGATGAGCGGGAAGTTCAGGTCGAGTTCGTCGTGGAAGGCGTTGAGCGCGAACGGCGAGTCCACGCTGACGCCGTAGAGCCGCACCCCGGTCTCCTCGAACGCCGAGAGGCGGTCACGGAAACTCGCCATCTCGTGGGAGCAGACGCTGGTGAACGCGCCGGGGAAGAACGCCAACACTACCGGGCCCTCTTCGAGTGCCTTCGAGAGGGTGAACTGTTCGACGTCCTCGCCGGTCGCGAGCGGTGCAGTGAACTCCGGAGCCTCGTCGCCAGTCTGTCGCATCACCGGGCGTTAGGCCGTCGCATACTAATAGGGACACCCTCTGACGAGCAAAAGGCCTATAATCGGGAGTAAGTAAGAGGCAGATAGAGATGACACCCAGTCTGGCACCGCTGTTCCCCGGGCTTCCCGGCGGAATCGAGATATTCGTCGTCCTGCTCATCGTCGTCCTGCTGTTCGGGGCGAACAAGCTCCCGAAGCTCGCTCGTTCCAGCGGGCAGGCGATGGGCGAGTTCAAGAAGGGTCGCGAGGAGATCGAACAGGAACTGGCCGAGATGAAAGGCGAGGGCGAACAGGACGTCGAGGGGACGACGACCACGGCCGCCGAGACACCGAGTGAACCCACCACCTCGGAGACCACCGAGACCACGACGACGGCGGAGACGGAGACGACGACGGAAGCCGAAAAGCAGAACTGATTTTTGTGCCCGCCGCCCGTTTTCGGGCGCAGGGCGTGTGGCCTAGTGGACAAGGCGAGGGGTTCCTAACTCCTCGATCGCGGGTTCGAATCCCGTCACGCCCGTCTTCTTCGCTTCGCTCACTCGACGGGCGTTCCTGACTCCCGCTCGTTCCGCTCGCGGGAGTCCCGTCACGCCCTTCCCGGCGAACGACAGCGGGACTCGAGGCAGGGAGCGAGCGACCGATCGGTACGGACCATCACACACCGGAACCCCGTGGGAGCGAGACGCAAGGGTGAGTCGGTCGAGTTTTAGTATATTTGCAGGTAGGTTTATACCTGGGTGACACTACGGAATTATCAATGGTTATGTATCTCGCGGTCTGCGGAAAGTCCGCTCGCATCCTCGCGGAGGCAGGGCCCGATCACGGGAACCGGGTCCGCATCAAACAACTCCCTAGCGCGGACGACGTCGAGTCGCTGCTCGCGGAGTCCGACGCGGAGAGCTACTACTTCGACGCGGTCGTCAGCAGCGGGACCCCGGTGGGGGAGTCCCACGCCGACCTCCTCGGCCGATTCCGTGAGGTGTGGCCCGAGGCGGCGTGTTTCGTCTACGACGACCGCTCGCCCGCCGACGACGCGTCGGCCCACTACGAGTTCGTCGAACGCGCTCGCGGTCCCGACGCCCTCCTCTCGGCGGTGGAGGCGTCGGTGGCCGACCGACGACAGGCCACCTACCCCCTACCAACCGACGAACGGGAACGGCTCGACGCCCTCTCGAACTACGACCACGACCGGATAGCGGACGAGAACCCCCTCGACGACGTGACGGCCGCCGCCGCCCGCCTCCTCGGTGCGGACCACGCCTTCGCCGCGTTCATCGACGCCGACTGGATGACCTGCGTCTCGACGTACAACCGGACGGCCCTCCCGACGAACCGCTGTGACTCCATCTGCACGTACACCATCCTCGACTCCGAACCGCTGGTCGTCGAGGACGTGACCGGCCACCCCCGCTTCGGGGACAACGCCGCCCTCTCGACCGCCGGGGTCCGGTCGTACGCGGGCGCGCAGGTGACGTCACCCGACGGCCGGACGGTCGGGACGCTCTGCGTGTACGGCCCCGACCCGCGGTCGTTCTCCGAGCGGGGACTCGCGACCCTCGACCGACTGGCAGCGACGGCCTCCGACCTGCTCGCGACCTACTGGGACGCGCCGGCCCGGTCCGTCGTGGAGTACACCGTCGGGGACTGCGCCGACGTCCCGCCGAGCACCGCAGTCATCGAGGCCGTCGCGGACATCGGCGGCTGGGACTCCGTCGGGATGCCCCAGCTGCTCTCCGAGGCTACCGAGCCCGACGCGCTCGACAAGCTCCTCTCGGGGCCGGGGGACGCCTCGGTCGAGTTCACCTTCTGTGACTGGGTCGTGACCGCCACGAGCGACGGCCACATCACCCTACGGCGGGACGGCGACGAGGGCGAACCGCTCGCTGGCGACGAGGCGTGCGCGGATTCCCGGCAGCCGCTCGACGTCGTACTCGGGGACGCCGACCGGAGCGAATCCGGTGGGGCGCAATAGCTCTCGGGCGACCGTCGAAAAAAGCGGGATGGAAGCGACCGACTTACCGGTGGTCGCGGAGGTAGACGCCGTCGTCGTCGTAGCGGTCGACGTCGTCGCTTCGGATCTCGTGTTCGTCGTCGTCGTCGTCCCAGCCCAGCATGTCCTTGATGCTGTCGAAGACGCCGTCGTCGTCGTCATCGTCGTAGTCCTCGTCACGGTCCCGTCGGACCGTCGCGGTGTCGCCGTGCGTCTCGCCGACGGTCCCGACACGGTGGCCGGTCGATGTGAAGACGCCCTTCTCGCGGTCGTCGTCCGTGAACTCTCGTGCCATTGCGTCCCGAACGACGCCACGGATGGTAGTAGGCGGCGTGCCTGCATGTGCCTGACACATCGACTGAGCGGGGCTCTTAGACCATCTACCGATTGCTCTCGGTGCTTCCGGATAGCGGCTACGTCCACGGTCTACTCGGGCCCCCGTCTGCAATCGACCTGCCCGGAGAGCGTTCCGACGTCTGGACGGTGTGCGGTCGCGTGGCTCCTGCCGGCGCCGTCCGGGCCCCGTCCCGTCGCTCGCACCCCCTGAACTCGCAGGGACTGGCGGTTTGTCTGACCCGCCGGTAACCGACTCCGTCATGACGGACTACTCCGTCCACGAACCCGACTACTCGGGCACGACGACCGACGACTGGGACGCACCCCAGGAGAACGACTTCGACACCGACGACCTGGGGGAGATCGCCGACGCCTTCGTCCTCTCGTCGTCCGGGTTCCCGCCCGGGAACTTCACCGACCTGCAGGTCCCGGTGGTGGACCCCGACGGGAACCTCAACAGCAACGCTCTGCAGACGGCCTACAGCGGCGGCCACAGCGTCGAGGCGATGGACGACGTCGACGACGACACCGTCGACGGCGTGAAGGGGATTCTGGAGGACCTCGCCGACGAGTTCGACGACCTGGACCTCTCGGACTGACCGGGAGGGGACGACGGCTCAGGCCGTGGGGTCCGGTCGGTCGGCCATCCCCGGCACGTCCGGGAAGAGGGCGTCGAGGTCGGCGTCCTCGTCGACGATCTCGTACTCCGTCGAGCCCTCGCCGCCGTCGGCCGCCGTCTCCGCCCCGTCCGCCGGCGCGATAACCCCCGCGTCCGCGAGGTGGCCGAGGTGGGCGCCGGCCTCGCCGGGCCCGTGGAGGATGTGGATGCTCGACAGGCCGCCAAAGAGGTGGGCGCTGACCGTCCACGCGTCGGCGGGACCGTGTTCCCGGAGGACCGAGAGCACGCGGTCGGTCCGCTCGCGGTGGTGGACGGCGATGTCCGCCGCGCGGCCCGCGGGGTCCACGATGGGCCCGCGGTGACCGGGCCACGCACGGGAGTAGCCCGCCTCCACGATGGTCGAGAGGGTGTCGAGATACGACGCGAGGGGGGCCTCGACGCGCACGTCCGCGCCGCCGACGTTCGGCGTGTAGTACGGCAGGAGGGCGTCGCCGCTGAACAGTTCCTCGCCCTCCGCGCCGGTGTACGAGCGGTAGTCGCTCTCGACGGCGAACCCACAGAGGCCGGCGGTGTGGCCGGGCAGGTGGCTGGCCTCGAACGTCCGGTCGCCGACGTCGAAGCGCGCGCCGTCGGTGAACGTCTCGACCTCGGGCGGGTCGCCGCTGATGGAACTGCTCTTCCGGAGGAAGCCGACGAGTTCCTCGCGGGAGGCCTCGGGCATCCCCCACTCGGCGAACAGGTCGCGCTGCCGTGCCTCGAAGGCGTCCTCGGCGTCGGGGTCCTGCGTGACCAGCGGCGCGTCGGCCTCGTGGACGCGGACGACGGCCCCCGACTCCTGCTGGACGGCCCCCGCGAGTCCCGCGTGGTCGGCGTGGTGGTGCGTGAGGAGCACCTGGTCGACGTCGGCGAACCCGTAGCCAGCGTCGGCGAGGCCTACCTCCAGCTGCTCGCGCGTGCTGGGCGTCGAGACTCCAGTGTCGACGAGCGTCGTCACCTCGCCCTCCAGCAGGTAGGCGTTGTTCAGCCCCTCGAAGGCCGTGTTGCCGAGACTGATGGCCTTCACGCGCACGCACCCCCCGTGTGCGCGCCTCGGCGACCGCGCTCGTACGTACGGGTGCGGCCGCCGGCGACCCCCGGCGTCGCGCCGACCGTGTCGCCGGCCGAGAGGGGCGTGTCGGCCCCCAAGAGGGCGTGAACGGGTTCGTCGTTCCGGAGGACGTTGACGTGCGGGCGGATACGGCCCTCGGCGTCGAACAGGAGGGTGCGGAGGGAGGGGAACTCCTCGGCGACGGCCGAGAGCGCGTCCCCGACGGTCGCCCCCGCGGGCACGTCGCGGGTGAGGCGACGCCGGCCGACGGCGTCGCGAAGCGTCGCGTAGAACTCGAAGTCGACTCGCATGGCACATTCTGGCGCCCCCACCGCTATAACCTGTTCGGCGTGACCCGTTCCCGACCGGCGTGCCCGGCGGACCCGCCGACGGCACCCGAACGACTAACCGGGGCCCGCGACACCCGGTGGCATGGGACGCACCACGACTCCCGAGGAGCGCTTCGCCGACCTGCCGGGCTACGACTACGAGAAGCACACCACGACCGTCGGGGACGGTCTGGAGATGGCGTACGTCGACGTCGGGAGCGCCGACACCGACGGCGAGGGCGGTGAGGAGGAGACGTTCCTCTGTCTCCACGGCGAACCGACGTGGTCGTACCTCTACCGGAAGACCATACCGGGCCTCCGGGAACGGGGACGGGTCGTCGCCCCCGACTTCATCGGGTTCGGGCGCTCCGAGAAGTTCACCGACCGCGAGTCGTACAGTTTCGAGATGCACTACGGGACCCTCGTGGACTTCGTGGAGGCGCTGGACCTGCAGGACGTCACCCTCGTCTGTCAGGACTGGGGCGGCATCCTCGGGCTGACGTACGCGGCACACGCGCCTGACCGGTTCGCTCGCCTCGTCGCGATGAACACGGGCGTTCCGAGCGGTCGCCAGGAGATGCCCGAGGCCTGGGAGGAGTTCCGCGAGTTCGTCGAGCGCGTCGACGAGCTACCCATCGGGATGCTGATACAGAACGCGACGGCGACGGACCTCACGGACGACGTCCTCGCGGCCTACGAGGCGCCGTTCCACACCGAGGAGTCGAAGGCCGGCGCCCGCGAGTGGCCCGACATGGTCCCCCGAAAGGACGGGGGCGATGGGGCCGAGCTGACGCAAGCGGCCGCGAAACGCCTGGGCGAGTGGGAGAAGCCCGCCTTCGTGCTCTTCTCGGAGGACGACCCCATCACGCGCGGCAACCGCGACCCGTTGCGCGACCTCATTCCCACCGCGAGCGACCAGCCGGACGTATGGGTCGAGGACGCGATGCACTTCCTCCAGGAGGACGCGGGCGAGGCCATCGCCGAGGAGATCGTCTCGTTCGTCGACCGGACCCGACCTGACTCGACCTGACCTGCCGGCCCGGCTACTCGACGAGGACGGCGCCCTTCATGCCACCGGCCTGGTGGGGTTCGCAGTAGTAGAGGGCGACGCCGGCCTCCTCGAACGTCCGGTCGAAGGTGCCGCTCGACTGGGGGTCGCCGCTACGGAACTCGAAGTCCGACCCGACGTCGGCCGTCGAGACCACGTTGTGCGACCCGCCCTCGCCGGTCCAGGACCACGTGACGGTCGTACCGGGCGAGACGCGCACCGCGGCGGGGCCGAACGCGAAGCCGTTGCCCGCGCCGACGTCGACGCTCACCTCGCTCTGGCCGGTCATGTCCTCGATGGATTCGAAGTTGTTCGCCTCGGCCATGTAGTCCTCGACGGCCGCCTGACCGTCCCCACCGCCGTTGCCGGGCGTGTTGCCCCCGTCGGTGGTCGTCGGGGTGGGCTCGCCGCCGTCGGTCGTCGCGGTGTCCTCTCCCGCCGTCGTGGTAGTGGCCCCGTCGTCGGTAGTGGTGGGCTCGCCGTCAGTAGTGGTGGGTTCGCCGTCAGTCGGCGTTCCCTCACCGGTGTCGTCGCCGGCACAACCTGCGAGCGTACCGAGGGCGGCTACGGCGGCCGCACCCTTCAGGAAGTTCCGACGGAGGATATCGTTTGACATCACGATAGTATATCCGGGGTGGAGAATATAAAACCGTTTGATACTTGGAGGGGACCGTGACCGTGTCTCTCGGCGTACCGTTCCGTTTCCCAGTGTACCCGGCGGTAGGGACCAGCCATCGGGGGAGATGGCGACCGGACGGGTCGCGGCGGGGACACTCGAACCACCCGTGGTCCGGCCGCCGCCGACCGTTTCCGGCCGTCGCACACCCGCCACCTGGGACGGGGAACTAAACAGAGCGATGCATCCGAGGGGAGGTCGCCGACCCCTCTCCGGGCTCCGGTCGTACCGAGAGGGGTATCGTTCAAGTACGCCAGCAGCGTACACACATCCGGCTGCAGGGCCCGCTCATGACCGACCCGGTGTACTCCCCCCTGTCCCTCATCGAGGAGATAGACTCGCGACGACGGACCATCACGGTGTTCGCGCCGCCGGACGAGGCCGACGCCGCGAGCGACCTCGCCGCCCACTTCACGACACACAACGCCACCGTCGAGGAACGCCGGATACCCGACGGACGGGAGGGCTTCGTCGTCGTCAGGAGCGAGGGGCACCCACAGCGGACCGTCCCGCTCGGTGCCGTGAAGGCCCTGCTGGCGGGCGAACGCTCCTCGGACTGGCGGACCCTCCCGAAGGGCGTCGACACGCCGAGTGCCGTCGTCGGCCTCGACGAGCTCTCCTTCCGGTCGTTCGACCGCAGGCAGATGCTGTTCACGAGCCGGGAGATAGAGGAGCGTGCCTACCGCATCGGACGCGGAACCCTCCACGTGGGGTTCCAGCGCGACGGCGCGCTCGCCGCACAGCGTGCGGTCTACGAGGCACTCCTCGTCCGCGGCGTCGAGGTGGAGGCGTACATCGGCGACAGGCACCCACGGGCCGAGGACGGTGTCCTGCGACATCCCGGACTCACCTACCACGTCGAGTCCGTCCCCGACCTCGCGGACTACTGGTTCCTCGCGTACGACGGCGGCGGCGAACCCCTCCAGCAGTGTGCGCTGGTCGCCGAGGAACGGGACCCCAAGAGCTACTACGGGGTCTGGACGTACGACCCGCCGCTCGTCGGGGGGTTCGCGGCGTACCTGGAAGCGACGTACTGACGCCGTCGGCGCCACCGGCCGGACTCGACGAACCTTCTTGTGCGGTGGGGCGACCAGCGCCGCCATGTCCTGACCGGCCGCCGTCGGGCCACCCGTGGATGTCCGTCCACCCAGCGGTCGTGCGACGTGGGCCCCGACGACGCGACATCGTCGCCTGTCCGCCACCCGGACCGCTCAGCCGTCGAGCATCCCCCGGTCGTCGAGATACCGCTCCAGCCCGTCGAACGAGAGGGTCTCGCCGCGTTCGAGGTAGTGTCCGGCGCACGCGTTGCCGAGCGCGAGGGCGGTCTCCCAGTCCCAGCCAGCCGCGCGTCCGCGCGCCAGTCCCGCGGAGAACCGGTCGCCGGCGCCGGAGTTGCGTACCTGTCCGTCGACGTCGACGGCGGGAACCAGTACCCGCCCGTGGTGCGTCGCCGCGATGGACTCGTCGAACCCGTGCATCACGACGGCCGAGACGTCCGCGGCCCGCCGAACCCGGTCGGTGACGTGGCCGCCACGCTCCCCGGTCGCGGCCGCGAGGCCGGACACCTCCTCGCGGTTGGCGCTCACGACCACCTCGCAGCGCTCGTCGAGCGCCGCCAGCGCCTCGCAGAGCCCCTGTGCGGCCCCGGAATCCACCGACGAGACGTCGCCGGGGTCGAGGAGGAGCGTCCCGTCCTCGACGCGGTCGGCGAGCGCCGAGAGCACCGCGGTCATCGACGGGAACGCGGCCCAGTTGCCGACGAGCACCGCGTCCGCCCCGTAGACCGACCCATCCGTCGACTCGGCGGCCGTGTCGAGCGCCGCCGTCCCCCAGCCGTCGCGACTGTCGGGAACCGCAGCCAGCATCAGGTCGCCGTCGTCGAAGCGGTAGACGTCCACCATCGCGGGGTCGCCCATCGAGCGCGTCTCGAAGGGGAGCGACTCGAAGACGGGGTCGTCCAGATGGCCGAGGAGCGTCACGTCGTCACCGAGCGCGTGGGCCTGCTGTGCCATGTTCGTCGCCTGCCCGCCGGGTTCCCGCCCGGTCCGCTCGCGGACGAACGAACTCGACTCGCCGGCGGCGACCAGTTCCCCGAACGAGCGCCGCGAGGCGACGGAGCCGTCGCCGTCTGCGACGCGGTAGAGGGTGTCGACGCTCCCGTCGGGGAGCGACGCGACCGTGAGTGACGCCGCGTCCTCGGCCCGTTCGACCAGTCGCTCGTAGCTCATGGCCGGCGTTCTCACCCCCGAGACAAAAGCGGGTCCCCCCGCGGTTGAAGTACCCCTCACTCCCGGCAACAGCGTGGGCTTGGCCGCCCCTCTTGTCCCCGAGACCCCTCGTCTCGGGTACGATGTCAGAGTCCGCGGCCGAGGAGCGCGACCGGTACAGCCCCGATGCCGACTGGAACCAGTTGTACCTCGACGGCCCCGTCGAGGGCGGCGACCGCGACACCATCGCCGTCGACAACCCCGCCACGGAGGAGACCTTCACCGAGGTCCCGGCGGGCACCGTCGAGGACGTGGACCGCGCCTACGAGGTGGCGAGCGACGCCCAGACCGAGTGGGCGGAGACCTCGCCACAGGAGCGCATCGAGGTCGTCCAGGGCGCGCTCCAGACGATGAGGGAGCGCCGCGAGGAGATTCTCGAACTGCTCGCCGTCGAGTCCGGGAGCACGCGCGTCAAGGGCGAGGTGGAACTCCAGAGCGCGATGGGCATCACGCAGGAGGCAGCGAGCTTCCCCACCCGGGTGTCGGGTGACCACCGCGACTCGAACGTCCCCGGCAAGGAGAACCTCGTCAAGCGGGAGCCGGCCGGCGTCGTCGCCGTCATCTCGCCGTGGAACTTCCCGCTGCACCTCTCGATGCGTGCAGTGGCGCCCGCGATAGCGGCTGGCAACGCCGTCGTCCTGAAGCCCGCCTCGAACACGCCCATCACGGGTGGGCTGTTGCTCGCACGCATCTTCGAGGACGCCGGCCTCCCCGAGGGCGTCCTGACGGTCGTCACGGGCCACGGCTCGGACGTCGGCGACCGCATCGCCGGCCACGACGACGCGGCCGTCGTCTCGTTCACCGGGTCGTCGGCGGTGGGCAGCGGCGTCGCCAGCGAGGCGGCCGGCAACTTCGCCCAGCCGGCGATGGAACTCGGCGGGAACGGCCCCCACGTCGTCCTCGAGGACGCCGACGTCGAGGACGCCGTCGACGCCGGGACGTTCGGGACGTTCCTCCACCAGGGACAGATATGCATCTCCATCAACCGCCACCTGGTCCACGAGTCCGTCTACGACGAGTACGTCGAACGGCTGGCCGAACGCGCGGAGGGCCTCCCCATCGGCAACCCCGCCGAGGACGACGACGCCGTCATCGGCCCCATCATCGACGACAGTCAGGTCGAGGACATCACCTCCTACATCGAGCAGACCGTCGAGGAGGGCGCCACGCTGGAGGCCGGCGGCGACCACGACGGCCGGTTCGT
The DNA here is from genome assembly GCA_964474395.1 of uncultured Halobacteriales archaeon. GTDB lineage: Archaea > Halobacteriota > Halobacteria > Halobacteriales > Haloarculaceae > Halomarina. The sequence continues at coordinate 1,700 of CAYYSW010000012.1, read as the reverse complement.
CGAGCCGACGGTCCTCTCCGACGCGACCAACGAGATGAGCGCCGCCTGCAACGAGCACTTCGGCCCCGTCGCGCCGGTCATCCCCTTCTCGGACGACGAGGAGGCCGTCGAACTCGCCAACGACACCGAGTACGGCCTCTCGGCGTCGGTGTTCGGCGGCGACCGGAACCGCGCTGAGGACGTGGCCGACCGCATCGACGCCGGGATGGTCCACGTCAACGACCAGCCGGTCAACGACGAGCCACACGTCCCGTTCGGCGGGATGAAGGCGTCGGGCATCGGCCGGTACAACGGCGAGTGGGTCCTGGAGGAGTTCACCGAACCCAAGTGGGTCTCCGTCCAGCGCGAGACACGCGACTACCCCTTCTGAGGCCCGCTCCCGGCGTCGTCGGTCGCGCCGTCGGAATCGGCACCGTTCTCGTTTTCCCCGTCGTCCGTCTCCCCCGCCGCCTCGTCCCCCTCTCCATCCGGCGTCTCGAACCCCGGCGCGTCGCGTTCGCTCACGCGGATGCCCTTCTCGGCGAGGTGGCGGGTCTGCTGGCGGGCGTGGTCCTCCTCGGTCGTCCCGCGCGTGGCGAGGACGTACATCAGCGCGCTCCCGACGGGCCGCATCGTCCGGCCGGCGCGCTGTGCGCCCTGCCTCCGTGACCCGCCGAGGCCGGAGGCGACGACCGCGACCTCGGCGTTCGGGAGGTCGATGCCCTCGTCGCCGACCCGCGAGATGACCAGCACGTCCC
>CAYYSW010000012.1:0-953 GCA_964474395.1 uncultured Halobacteriales archaeon | reverse complement strand
AACTCGTCGAAGAGGACGCTCCGGCGGCCGTGGCGCAACTCGCCGCAGACGAACGGGACGTCGAGCGCGTCGCTTATCGCCTCACCCTGATCGAGGTAGTCGACGAACACGAGGGTCTTCGACCCGGCGTGCTCTTCGAGGAGCGTCCTGATGGCGTCGAGCTTTGCGGGGTTGGTCGAGGCTATCTGACGGCGCTCGTGCCCGTCGGCGCTGGCGTACTCGTTGCGCGCCATCTCGTCGATCCACGGGACGTAGCGTATCTCGACTTCGGGTTCGGCGACGAAGCCGGCCTCGAACAGCGCCGCCCAGTCGGTGCCGATGGGTGGGCCGATGAGCGTGTAGATGTCGCGCTCGCGGTCGTCTTCCCGGATGGGTGTCGCGCTGAGCCCGAGGCGGTGCTTGGCCTGCAGGTCGGCGCTGCGCCGGTAGATGCGCGAGGGGATGTGGTGGACCTCGTCGTAGAGGATGAGCCCCCACTTGCGCTCGTCGAACAGCATACGGTGGCGGTCCATCCCCGCCGTCTGGTAGGTGGCGACGGTGACGGGGCGGACGTCCTTCGTCCCGCCGTGGTACTCGCCGACCTGCTCGGCTTCGAGGTTCGTGTGGGCGAGCAGTTCCTCGTGCCACTGTTCGGCGAGGTCACGGGAGGGGACGAGGATGAGCGTCTCGCCGCCGACGGCGGCCATCACCCCCATCCCGGCGACGGTCTTGCCCGACCCGGGCGGGCCGACGAACACGCCAGACTTCCGCTCCATGAACCGCTCGACCCACGACGCCTGGTAGTCCCGAAGGTCGAGATCCAGTCGGATGTCGACGGGGTCGCCGGTCTCCAGCTCGCGGCGGTCCTGGACGGGGTAGCCGGCCTCGTAGAGGATGCGCTTTATCTCGCCGACGGCGCCGTCCACCACCCAGGCCTCGCTGTCGGTCACCATCGCGCGGATGTGTTCGCCCTG
>CAYYSW010000011.1:5790-18921 GCA_964474395.1 uncultured Halobacteriales archaeon | reverse complement strand
AACCCTTCGCACGCCTCGCTGCACACCACCCAGCGCGAGATCGTCGCCGCCGTCACCGACGCCGACCCCGAGACGGTCGAGGAGGCAAAACGGCTGACCACGGAGGCCGCAGAGCGAGTCGTCGAACGAGTCGAGACGGCGAAACACCGGGCCGCCGAGAACGGCGCCGCGATGCTCGAAGACGGGATGACCGTCCTCACCCACGACTACTCCTCGACGGTCATCGAGGCCCTCGAACTCGCCGCCCGCGACGGCGCGAACCTGACGGTGTACGTCACCGAGGCCCGCCCGCGCTACCTCGGGCGGAAGGCCGCCCGGACGCTCGCGGGCATCGACCGCATCGAGACCCACCTCCTCATCGACAGCGCGAACGGCTACGTCCTCCCCGACTGTGACCACGTCGTCATCGGGATGGACTGCATCGTCGGCGACACCCTCTACAACCGCGTCGGGACGTTCCCGCTCGCCGCCGTCGCCGAGGAGGTCGGCGTCCCCGTCACCGTCGTCGGCTCCGGCGCGAAGATCATCGAGGACGGCTTCGTCTTCGAGAACGAGTTCCGCTCGCCGAGCGAGGTGATGCGCGAACCCGCCGAGGGGTTCACCATCGAGAACCCCGCCTACGACGCGACGCCGATGCGACTCGTCAGCGACGTCGTCACCGACTGAGGACCGGTCGCGCCGCTGGGGGGTCGGGCGTCGGGGCTCGAAAGAAGGCGTCGTTATCGGTCCGGCCGGGAGAGCACGGGCTGGACGGTCAGCGTCGTATCACAGACCGGGCACTCGTAGGCGAGCGCGCGTTCGTCGTCTCCGCGCCGGTCCGTGACCCGCCAGTCGCCGTCGTCGCCCGCCGGGCTCTCGTGGCCGCACGTCGGACAGAACAGCGTCGCCTTCCGGCGACCGTCGTGGTCCGGCGGATGCCGGCGGAACGTCGTCGAACTCATCGGCCGAACTACGCGGTCAGCGGGTAAAGGTCTGATGACTATACGGCGGCGAGAACCGCATTGACGACCGTTAGAGACAGTATGGCGCGGGTTCCGCTGACGCGGACCGGCGCCGTCACCGGCCTGGTGGTTCTCCATCGTCCGAGAGCATGGCCGGTCGCGGCGTGCCGTCAGCGGGGCGGTCGCGCGGACTGGGCATCGGCCTCCCGCCCCGGGTAGACGGTCTGTTCGATGAGACGTTTCGCCCCTCGTCGGAACCGCTGGGAGGCCGCGGTGTCCGAGACACCGAGGTGTTCGCCGAGGTCGCTCAGCGTCCGTTCGCGTGGGATGTCGAGGTAGCCGAGTTCGACCGCCGCCCGGAGCGTCGCGAGTTGCTGGTCGGTCAGCCCGTACTGGTCGGCGGTGCCCTCGGTCCGCTGCTCGTAGACCCGGTGGACGCGGTAGCCGAGGTCGTTCGCTCGGCAGTGGTCGAAGAACCGGTCGACCGCCGCCTGGTCGGGGAAGGCGATTCGCGCCTCCCAGCCGTCGTGGGTCCCCGAGAAGTGCTGGACGGGACTGCCCAGTTTGGCCAGCAGGGAGTAGACGTCGTCGAACACGCCGTCGGCCGCCGCGACCTGGTAGAGCCGACGGTCGCCCATCTCGACGGTTCGCAGGAGGGCGTCGACGGTCGGGTCGTCGGCCATCGCCGCCTCCAGCGCCGCGAAGTCGTCACTGTCAGCCCACAGGAGCGAACGGAGCTCGTTCCCCTCGGCGCAGTCCGTCCGCTCCCACGTGAGACGCGCCTCCGGCACCTCGTGGAGCGTCTGCGCGAGCAGCGGATGGTCGAGCTTGAATTCGACGACTATCATCTTTTAATCTCTCTGTCACTCCTACTGAACCACCCGACGTCGCTATACATATAGCTTGTGTGGGGGTGGCACGGGTAACGCCCGCAGGTGTGGTCCCGGTCACATGTACATCCGGTCTTCGGGCTGTGGGGCGGGTTCCTCCCGCCGCATGCGCTCGGCGAGTTCGGTGTAGTAGCGCTGGACCTCGCCGGCGAACGACTCCAGCGGTTCGAGGTCGATATCGAGATCGTACACCCGCACTGCCGCGTCCAGCAGCCGTAGCGCGGCCTCCACGTCGGGCGTCTGGGCGTGTGCGGGCGTGGCGAAGACGCCGACCCGGAGCGACGTGTCGAGGCCCCGCTGGACGAGCGCGGCGTTCACGCCGTCGAGGAACCCCCCGCCCATGGGCTGGATGTCGACGTCCGCGAGACGGTGTTCACGGTAGTCGTCGGTGGCGACGAAGTACGTCCGGTGGTCCTCGGGACCGTGGGCGGTCGGGACCCCCGAGAGCACCGCCAGCTCCTCGACGGAGCGTTCGGCCCAGTCGAGGACGCTGTCGCTGAACGGTTTGGCCATCTGGCGCGGGATGAACAGTTCGCCCACGAGGACGCTGATGTCGCCGTCCGCCGACGAGAAGATACGCGTGTGGTGGCGCGGCCGCCCGTTCTCGAAGGGGGTGATGGCGGGCAGCTCGCCGGCGGTGACGTGGCCCGTCTGTTCGAGTTCGAGTTGCTTGACGAGGTAGTCGGCGGCGGTGAGCCCCGCCAGTCCGTACTCGGCGAAACCACACAGGAGCACGTCGCCCGGCGTCTCCTCGTGGCGCACGTCGAAGGTCGCGCCCTGATTGGGTGGTGATGACATACCGACAAACGGGTGCCCTCCGTCTTAGTCCCGCGGGTCGCAACCCTTTTTCCCCCGTCGGGAGAGCGCCGAGTATGGGACAGGAGGGGAACGGTACTGCGACCGGGAACGGGACGACGACACCCGGGAACGGATCCGGTAACGGTACGAGGACACCCTCCGCCGGCGAGGAGGCCGCCGATCAGGTCAACCAGTTCCTCCCCGACTGGCTCCCGGAGGTCCCGGACCTCCTGGTCGAGCTCGGCCTCTCCGCGCTCATCCTCCTGCTGGCGTGGTACGTCTCGCGGTCCCTCAACCAGGTCCTCGGCCGGCGCATCGCCCGCCGGTTCAAGCGGCCGAGCGTCTCGCGGACCATCCTGCGGCTCATCCGCCTCGGTATCTTCCTCGTCGCCTTCTCCATCATCTTCGGGACGGTGTTCGGACTGGGGCTCGGCAACGTCGCCCTCTCGGTGACGGTGTTCTCGGCCGTCATCGGTGTCGTCCTCGCGCCCATCGTCGGGAGCATCATCTCGGGGCTGTTCGTGCTCGCCGACCAGCCCTACGAGGTGGGCGACATGATCCAACTGGTCGAGCGGGACACGACGGGGTTCGTCGAGGACATCACGCTCCGCTACACGAAGATTTTCACGATGGACAACACGTTCCTCGTCGTCCCGAACGGGTCGATGCGCGAGCGGGACGTGGTGAACTTCTCGGCGGAGGACCCCCGGGTGCGTCTCCGTCTCGACGTGCAGGTCACCTACGAGGGCGACCTGGACGAGGCGCGCAAACTCATCGAAGACGCCGCCCGAGACTGCGAGGACGTCATCGAGGGCGGGCCGGACATCCGCATCGGGAGCGCCCGGTACCCCGCCGCGCCCACCTGCTACATCGAGTCGTTCGCCGACCACGGCGTCCTCCTGCGCCTGCGGTACTGGGTCCGTGAGCCCTACAAACTGCTGACGATGCGCTCGCGCGTCCAGGAGCAGGTCTGGGACCGCCTCGACGACGCGGACGTGGAGATCGCCTACCCCCACTCGCACGTCGTCTTCGACGAGACGAGCGGCCACCTCCGCGTCGCGATGGACGACCACGAGGGACGCCCGCGCTCGCCCGCGTCGCGACCCGACGCAGCCGACGGCCCGCCGGCACCGAACGGGCCCCGCTCGATGTCGCGGGAGGCCGGGACCGCCGACGCTTCCGAGACGGAGGACGCTGGCGGGGACGGTAACACGAAGGCGGAGGCCGATACGGGGAGGACCTCGCGCAGTCCGCCCCCGACGGGCGACGACTCCCCGGGGCGGACGGACCTCGGCGACGAGTAGGCTACCCGACGGTGACGACCTCGCAGTCGAGCGATTCCTTCAGGAACCGTTCGACGTCGGGGTCGTCGGTCAGGCGGCGGAACATCCGTCGCCAGCGCGAGGCCTGCTTGCGACCGATGACGACCACGTCGGCGTTCTCGGCGGCCACCTCGTCGAGGATGGACTCCTCGACGAGAAACCCCGAGCGGACGACGTAGCGGGCGTGGGACTGCCGTCCGATGACCTCCTCGGCGGCGCGTTTCAGCTCCCGCCGGGTGACGTTCTCGTTGTTCTGATAGAGGTTGACGTGGAGGACGGTCAGTTCGGCGTCCCGCTCCTGTGTGATGCGCCACCCCTCGCTGAGCGTCTCCTTCGAGTGCTCCGAGAGCGGGTACCGCACCGGGACGACGACGAGCGTCATCGCTCCACCTCCCCGGCGGGCCGGGCGGTGCCGTCGAGGTCGAGTCGCCCCGTCACCGCCGGGGCCACGCCCTCCGTCCGCGCGTAGTCGGCGAGCACCTCGTACTGGGTGTCGAGGGTCTCGACCCGGCGGTCGGCGGTGAGCGTCGGGAACTCCGCGGGCGATTCGAGGAGGAAGTCGTTGGTCGCGACGGTGTACGTCCGGTCCCCGGCGACCGGGTCGCCGCCGACCCGGACCTCGCACAGCTCCCGCGCGTCGCTGTCGTAGGTGACCGAACAGCCGCTGACGTGGGCCGTCCAGCGGTCCTCACCGTGGGGCGCGCGGAACGCCTCGCCGAACAGCGCCCGGAGGTCGTCGCCCGACAGTTCGGCGACGGCGACGGGTTCGTCGAACGGGACGACGCTCACGAGGTCCGCGACCGTCACCGCCCCCGCGCGCGGGGGCCCGTCCCTGATACCCCCCGCGTTGTGGAGGCCGACGTCGGCGCCCGCGGCCCAGCGGTAGGCGTCGGCGACGAAGTTCCCGATGCGACACTCCCCCGAGGTGCGCAGCGAGCGGGTCCGCTCGACGGGCCGTTCGACGTGCGCGACGGTCTCGTCCAGTCCCGTCTCCGCCTCCATGCGTTCGTAGGTCGCGAGCAGCGCCTCGTCCGGGTCCGCGTCGGCGACGGGGTGGGCGGTCGTCTCGCCGGTTTCGAGGTCCACCGCCATCACCCGGTGGCCGTTGGGCCCCGGCCGGGTGCAGGGGGTCCCGGCGACGGTCTCGGCGCGTTCGGCGTGGACGTGCCCGCCGAGGACGGCGTCGAGGTCGAACCGGCGGGCGAGTTCGTCGTCGCCCGACCCGAGGTGCGAGAGGACGACGAGGTAGTCGACGTTCGCCTCGCGCAGCCGGCCGATCTCGCGCCCGACCGCCTCGACGGGGTCGCTCACGCGCAGGTCGTCCATCTGCGTCGTCAGGTCGGCCGCGGCGGGGTCGAGGACGCCCGTGATGCCCACCCGCGCGCCGCCGCACTCGACGACCGTCGAGCGCTCGACGCCCGCCCCCGCACCGAAGGGAACGTCCTCACCGTCGTCGTCCACGACGAGGTTGGCACTGACCCACTGCTGGGGGGAGTCGCGGACGAACCCGCGGGTGGCCTCGTGGCCGTAGTCGAAGTCGTGGTTCCCGAACGTCCCGGCGTCGGGCGCGACGCGCTCGAAGAAGGGAAGGGCCTGTCGCCCGCGCGCGACCAGCGAGAGGACGCCGGGTGCGGTGTTGTCGCCGGACCCACAGAGCAGCGTCCCGTCGTCGCGCAGGTCGTCGATGCGGCCCGCAAGCCGGGCGAGCCGGGCCGGGCGGTCGTAGACGCCCTCGAGGTCGGAGTAGTGGAGGACCCGCGGAGTCATTGAGCGATGCGACGGCCGGGGGTCACAAAGACACATCGACCGAGGGGCATTTATCCCGCGGCGCGCGAGGGGAGCCATGGAGGCACGTACCTACGACGGCGAGACGCTCTACGTGGCCCAGAACCAGCCCGAGCGCGGGTCGAAGGCACCGTTCTACGTGGTCTACCGGACCGACGACGGTCAGCGGCGCTGGGGCTTCTTCTGTTCGAACTGCGACACCTTCGATACAGCCGTCGACTCGATGGGACGCATCCAGTGTAACGTCTGCTCGAACCTCCACAAGGCCGAGGAGTGGGACGCCGCCCACGAGTAATCGGCGGACCGCGCCGCGGCTCCCGTCCGGTCGCCGGCCCGACGGGTCCGACCGGCGACCCGTCGAGGGGAGCGAAGTCGTGTCACGCCGTGACAAACTATATATCCAGGCACGTGTTACCCCCATACGAATGGGGGTCGTTACCACACCGCTGTTGGACGAAGCGCGTTCGATCTTCACCGACCTCGGTTACACCGTGACCGAACTCGGGTCCGAACTCCGAGCCGAACGCAAGTGGCGCATCGTCTATATCACGGCCGACGCGCCGGAGGAAGTGTCCGAGGACGTCGACCTCCGCTGTTTCGTCGCGGGCGCCAACCGCGCGACCCGACTGCGCGACGACCTGCTCGACCGTGCCCCGGACTACGACTGGGCCGTCATGAGCCTCGAGGAGGACGGGAGCTACGAGATACTCCACCCGCAGGCCAGCCAGGCACTCCCGACATAGTAATACTGCCGCGCCCGGAACCGGCGCGGTATGAGTACACAGGGAGCACTTCTCGACCGCGCGCCCGACGACCCGTACCGTGTCCTCGACGAGGACGGACGGGTCGTCGAGGGCGCGACGGTCCCCGACATCGACGACGAGACGCTGGTGCGGATGTACCGCGAGATGCGGACCGCCCGCCACTTCGACAAGCGGATGGTCAGCCTCCAGCGACAGGGCCGCATCGGGACGTACTCGCCGCTCGCGGGACAGGAGGCCGCACAGGTCGCCTCGACGCACGCCCTCCGCGAGGACGACCCCATCACCTACCAGTACCGTGAACACGGCGCCGTCGTCGTCCGCGGCCTGATTCCCGAGTACGTCCGCTACTGGATGGGCTACGAGTCGGGCAACGCCGCCCTCGCCGACCTGCACGTCATGCCGCTGAACATCTCCATCGCGGGGCACATCCCCCACGCGACGGGGATGGCGTGGGCGGCGAAACTGCAGGGCGAGGACACCGTCGTCGCCTGTCACTTCGGGGACGGCGCGACCAGCGAGGGCGACTTCCACGAGGGGTTGAACTTCGCGGGGGTCTTCGACACCCCCTCGGTGTTCTTCTGTCACAACAACCGGTGGGCCATCTCGATCCCCCGGGAACACCAGACTGCGAGTGCGACCATCGCACAGAAGGCCGACGCCTACGGGTTCGACGGCGTGCAGGTCGACGGCATGGACCCGCTCGCCTCCTACGCCGTCTCGAAGGCGGCCGTCGAGAAAGCCCGCGACCCCGCCGACGGCGAGACGCGACCCACCCTGGTCGAGACCTTGCTCTACCGCTTCGGCGCGCACACCACCGCCGACGACCCCTCGGCGTACCGCGACGAGTCGGAGGTCGAGGCGTGGCGCGAGAAAGACCCCATCCCGCGTTTCGAGACGTTCCTTCGGGAGCGCGGCCTGCTCGACGACGAGCGAATCGACGCCATCGAGACCGAGTTCGAGGAGGAGGTCGCCGCGGTGATCGAGGAGGCCGAGGACGTCAAACCGGACCCCGACGACCTCTTCGCGGACGCCTACGCCGAGGCGACACCTCGGATGCGCGAGCAGCGGGCGTACCTCGAACGCCTCCGGGAACGCCACGGCGACGACGCCCTCCTGCGCGACGAGTAGGCGAGCGTGGAACGATACGCGACGCGTGCCGCGCGCGGAAGCTTTTCGTTTCCGGTCACCAACCTTCGGTATGGGACGTGTCGAGGCCGTCTTCACGGCACGGGAGGACTCCGCGCCGATGGAGGGACACGGGACGATCGAGGCCGTCGAGGGGGGGCTGGCCGGCGACCGCTACCTGCGCGGGACGGGCTACTACTCGCCGTTCGACGTCTGCGAGGTGACGTTCATCGAACGGGAGGCCATCGACGCCATCCGCGAGGAGACCGGCATCGACCTCTCGGACGGCCGCCACCGGCGCAACGTGGTCACGAGCGGCGTCACCCTCCACGACCTGCTGGACACGACGTTCCGCGTCGGCGAGGCCGAGTTCCGGGGGACGCGCCCCCGTCCGCCCTGTGCTCACGTCGAGGCGGTCGCCGACGAGGAGGGGGTCACCCGGGCGCTCTCGAACCGCCGCGGGGGCATCTGCGCCGACGTGGTGACCCCCGGAACCGTTCGGGTCGGTGACGACGTCGAGATAGTGGAGGGGACGCCCCGCGAGGAGGGCGCCCGCATCGCCGAGCGACTGCGCGACCGAGACTAGTTCCGGTCACCCACGTGTTGAAGGAACGTCCGGTTCTGCCTCCGGGTATGCTCCAGTTCGACATCGTCGAGACGGCGTTCGCCGACTTCCTCGCGCTTATCCGCGACGCGCTCCCGCGGGTCGTCGCGGGACTGGTCTTCCTCGTCCTGGCGGGCCTGCTGGTGAAACTGCTCATGGTCGTCGTGCGCGCCGTCCTGCGGCGGACGTTCGCCGAGGACGAACCCGTCTACCGGCAGTTCGTCGCCACCGTCGTCCTCGTCTTCCTCGCCTTCGCCGTCGCGCTCTCCTTTCTCTCTATCGTCGGGCTCGACGACCTCGCCGCCTCCCTCGGGACGGCGACCGGCTTCGTCGCGCTGGGGGTCTCCTACGCCCTCTCGAACATGATAGCCGACTCCGTCGCCGGGGTCTACCTCCTGCGCGACCCGGATTTCAACCCGGGCGACACGGTGAACGTCGGGGGCACCGTCGCCGAGGTGAAGGCCATCGAACTGCGGAAGACCCGCCTCCGGGTGCCGGCGGAGGCCGACACCAGCGGGGACGAGGTGAACCAGGGCGGCCCGGCGAGCGACACCCTCGTCAGGGCGAACGCGGACATCGAGAAGCAGTGGCGGAAACTCGACGACGAGTGAGGGGCCGACGGTCGCCGCGGCCCGTGTCGCGTGCCACCGCTGAACGTGGCGTGTAGCTTATAGTTCGCAGGTCGCTACCTCAGGCGTGTTCGTCGGACACGGGTTGCTGGCGTTCGCACTCGTCGCGGCCGCCGCCGCGCGGATCGGGGGGCCCCGCGAGCGGGCGCTGACGCTCGGCGCCGTGGCCGGCGCGTTCGGCCTCCTCCCCGACACGGACATGGTGTACGCCCCGGTGGGCTTGCTCGCCGCCGAGGGCGGCCCGCTGGCGCTCGCGGAGGGGTTCTGGGCGGCGAGTTCCCTCGTCCACCGCGCGGTGACTCACTCGCTGCCCGTCGCCCTCGTCGTCGCCGTCGCGGTGGCCGCGTGGCGACGGGGCGACCGGCCGGGCCGGGCGCTCGCGCTGGCCCTCCTCTCGGGACTCGTCGCCGTCGCGGGCGTCGAGAGCGGGTTCGTCGGGTCGGTCGTCATGGCCGTTTTCGCGACAGGGGGCCTCGCGGTGGCCGGCTACGCGGGCCGCCGTGGCGTCCCGCCGGCGGCGCTGTTCGCCGCGGCGCTGGTCGGCCTCGCGAGCCACCCCTTCGGCGACCTGTTCACCGGCCACCCGCCCGCGTTCCTCTACCCGTTCGACGCGGTCCTCGTTCCCTCGCGCGTGACGCTCCACGACGACGCGACCCTCCACCTCCTCGGGGCGATGGCGGTCGAACTGGCGACGTTCTGGGCGGCGGCGCTCGTCGGCTTCCGGTTGACCGGCCGGAGCGTCCGGGCGTACCTCGGGCGGCCGGCTGTCCTCGGCGTGGGGTACGCCGGCGCCGTTATCGCCGTTCCCGCGCCGACGCTCGCCCTCTCGTACCCGTTCGTCTTCACGGTCCTCGGCGTCGGCGTCACCTGTGCCGCCCTCGTCGCGGGCGCCGGCCGGGTCCGTGGGCGAGCACGTTCGAGACTCCTGCTGTCGGCGGCACTCACCTCCCTCGCCGCGGTCACCGTCGCGACGGCCGCCTACGCGGGGACGTACCTCCTCTCCGCGTGGCTTTAAATACCGGAGGGCGTACAGAACCCGTATGGACCGGTCGGACATCGGACGGGTGGTCGAGGACGCTCGGGTGAACGCCGTCCTCGGGTGGATGCTCGTCTCGCTGGTGGTGCTCGCGGCGGGCATCAGCCTCGCGCGGGGGGAGGTTCTCTGGACCGGGTTCGCGCTCGTCGTCGCCGCCGTCGCCGTCGCCCCCGCCGTCCTCCTGCGGTCGCCGCGGTCGATGCTCCCGTGGGAGGTGCTCGTCCTCGCGGCGTTGCCGTTGCTCGCCCGGCCCGTCGGCGGCCCCGCCGCGAGCGACGTCGCCACCTACCTCTCGGTGGCGGCCATCGCCCTCCTGCTGGCCGTCGAGTTGCACGTGTTCACGCCCGTCCGGATGACCCACACCTTCGCCGTCTTCTTCGTCGTCGTGGCGACGATGGCGGCCGCGGGTATCTGGGCCGTCGCGCGCTGGAGCGCCGATATCTACCTCGGGACGGGCTTCGACCTCGACGAGCGGGCGCTCATGCTGGAGTTCGTCGCCTCCACGGTCGCCGGTATCGGCGCCGGAATCGTCTTCGATCTGTACTTCCGGCGGTACGTCACTATCGCAGAGCGGCTGGACCCGGAGGTCGAAGCGTGAGAATCCGCGATATACTCGGGGTGAGCGAGCGCGCCCAGCGCCGGCTCGCGTGGGCGATGGAGGTCGGACTGGTCGCCATGTTCGCAGTGGGGGTGTGGCTCGGCAACGTCGGCATCATCGTCAACGCGGGCATCTCGCTGCTCGTCGCCCAGTTGCCACCGATACTCGAACGCGACTACCACATCCCGATGGACGTGGCGCTGACGCTGTGGCTCACGACGGCGGTGTTCCTCCACGCCCTCGGGACCATCCCCCTTCCGACGGACGTGGTGGACATCGTCGTGTCGGTCCCCGACGGCCGGGCCTACGTGACGCTGTACGGTTCGGGCGGGTGGTGGGACCACCTCACCCACTCGCTGTCGGCGTCCGTCGTCGCCGGGGTGGGTTACGCCACCGCGCGGGCCTTCGACGTCCACTCCGAGGACATCTACCTCCCGCCGCAGTTCATGTTCGTCTACCTGCTGTTGTTCGTCGTCGCCTTCGGCGTCTTCTGGGAGGTCATCGAGTTCGCCATCGGCGAGTCCGCCCGCCTGTTCGGGGTAGGCTCCGTGCTCACCCAGTACGGCCTCCAGGACACGATGCTCGACCTCGTGTTCAACCTCCTCGGGGGCCTCGTCGTCGCCGTCTGGGGGACTGCCTACCTCACGGACGTCGTCGACGCCATCAGCCGCCGTCTCGGCGCGGCGGGCGACCGGCGGGCGAGCGACGAGTAGGCGACCGGCGGCGTGCGCGCGCGACGTAGCTGGGGACGGACAGTCGTAGCTGGGATCTCCGCGGCGCCCACACTTATAGGGCGTCCGGGAGTACCGTCGGTGCGATGGTCTACAAGAAGATAACACTCATCGGCAGCAGTCCCGAGAGCTTCGACGACGCGACGGACGACGCCCTCGACCGGGCGAAGGAGACCCTCGACAACGTGGCGTGGATGGAGGTCAAGGAACTCGGCGTCGAGGTCGCGAGCGTCGAGGAACACGAGTACCAGGCCACCGTCGAGGTCGCGTTCCGCCTCGATGACCACGAGTAACGACCCGTAAGAACCAGCCGCTCCCGACGCCTCGCGATCTCCGTTCTACGTCCGGAAGGACTCGCCGCAGCCACACTCGCTGACCACGTTGGGGTTCTCGACGTGGAAGCCCGCGCCCTGCAGTCCCGACTCGAAGTCGAGTTTCGACCCGCCGATGTAGTTCATGCTGGCGGGGTCGACGAACACGCGCAGACCGTGGTGCTCGTAGATGGTGTCGTCGGGCTCCGGTTCGTCGTCGAAGCGCATCCCGTAGGAGAGCCCCGCACAGCCGCCCTGCTGGACGAACAGCCGGAGTCCGGCGACGCTCGAATCCATCCCCTCACTGTCGAGCAGGTCGAGTGCCTGCCCTGCGGCGGCCTCGGTCACCTCGATGGTGGGGTCGGCCGCCTCCGCGGTCGTGCTACTCATGCTCGAGAGTACCGTCCCTGACGTGTTAACCCTGACGCTGGTTTCGCCCGGGGACGACCCACGGAACGATAGTCTCCCGGTCCGTCCCCCCGCCATGACCACCGTCACGGAGCTGCGGACCGACGACGACCGGCAACGGGGCCTGTCGGTCATGCGGGACCTCTTTCCGAACCTCACCGAGGAGCAGTACCGGACGTTCTTCGAGGACGACGAGTACCACCTGTTCGCGCTCGACGACTCCGAGGCGGACATCGTCGGCCTCGCCGGCGTCTCGGTCAGGCCCGTGATGCACCACGAACGGCACGTCTGGGTCCACGACCTCGTGGTGGACGCCGACTATCGCGGGGAGGGCCACGGGCGGCGACTCCTCGACCACGTGGAGGCGTGGGCGCGCGACCGGGGCTGCGGGCTCGTGGCGCTCGCGACCGGGAAGGACCGCGACATCGCCCGCCTGTTCTACGAGGAACAGGGCTACGAGGAGTGGGGGTCGGTGTACGAACGGCGGCTCTGAGGTCGGTCGTGGCTACTCCTCGCTCCCGTCTCGACGCTCGCCTGCCCTTTCGAACCGCTTCTCGACGCTCGCGGCGTGGGCCTCCAGTCCCTCGGCGCGGGCGAGGCCGGTGATCGTCTCCCGGAGGTCCGAGAGCCCCGGCTCCGAGAGGCGCTGGACGGTCGTCGAGCGCATGAACGTCTCTACGGAGAGGCCGCCGGTGAGGCGCGCGCCGCCGCCCGTCGGGAGGACGTGGTTCGTCCCGCTGGCGTAGTCGCCCGCCGCGACGGGGGTGTGCGGCCCGAGGAAGACGCTCCCGGCGTTCGTGATCCGGTCGAGCAGGGCCTCGTCGTTCTCGGCCAGTATCACGAGGTGCTCGGCGGCGTACTCCTCGGTGAACAGGACCGCCTCGGACATCGACCGGGCGAGGAGGACCGCGCTGGCGTCGTTCCCGAGCGCCTCGCGGATGGTACCCTCGCGGTCGCGTTCCGCGGCCTGCTCGTCTACCTCCTCGACCACCGCCCCGGCGAGGTCGGCGTCGTCCGTCACCGCGACGACGGAGGCGTTCGGGTCGTGTTCGGCCTGCGCGACGAGTTCGGCGGCGACGAGCGCGGGGTCCGCGCCGCCGTCCGCGAGGACCGCTACCTCGCTCGGGCCCGCGAGGAAGTCGATGTCGACGTCCCCCCTGACGTCGGCCTTCGCCGCGGTGACAAAGCG
>CAYYSW010000011.1:0-5780 GCA_964474395.1 uncultured Halobacteriales archaeon | reverse complement strand
CCACCGTCTCCGTGCCGTAGGCGAGGGCGGCGATGGCCTGCGCGCCGCCGACCTGGTAGACGGCGTCGGCGCCGGCGACGTGAATCGCCGCGAGCGTCGCCGGGTTCAGTTCCTCCGCGGGGGGCGTACAGACCGCGACGTGGTCCACGCCGGCGACCTTCGCGGGGACGACGCACATCAGGGCGCTGGAGGGGTAGGCCGCGGCGCCGCCGGGGACGTACGCGCCGACGCGTTCGATGGGGCGGAAGCGCCGGCCGAGTTCGCGGCCCGGGGAGAACTCGCGGCGCCAGTCCTCGGGCAACTGTGCCTCGTGGAACTCTCGGACGTTCGCGGCGGCGCGCTCGATGTGACCGAGGAGGTCGTCGTCCAGCTCCTCGGCGGCGCGTTCGGCCTCGTCGGTGATGTCCACGTTGCCCACCTCGACGCCGTCGAACTCGCGGGCGAACTCCCGGAGCGCGACGTCGCCCTCCGTCCGAACCCGCTCGACGATCTCGCGGGCGGTCTCGGCGGCGTCCCCCACGCCCGCGTCGCGCTCGAAGAGCGCGCGCCGGGCGTCCGGTCCGAGGTCCGCCAGCTCCTGAATCTCCATACGTGGACTGCGGGAGGCGCGCTGAAAACCGTTTCCGACCCGCGCTACCGGGTCGCGTACAGCACGGCGACGCCGACACAGAGGACGAACAGTCCCCCGAGGAAGAAGGCGAGCGCGGGGTCGAGGCCCGCGGCGGCAGCGTCGGCGGCGCCGTTCGCGGCCCCACTCACTGCTTCGGCGGTGGTCCGTGCGGCCGAGTCCGCGCTCCCGGCGTCCTGTGCCTCGATGCCGGCACCGCCGCCCTGCCCGCCGGTGCCGGACTCCGTGGCGACGTCGGCGGCACCCCCGGTGTCGGCCCCGCTGGCCCCGTCGCCGCTCGACGCCGAGAAGAAGGGGAGGCTCCCCCGAAGGTACGTCCGGAGCGCGAGGCTGGCGAGCCCGAGGGCGAGGACGACGCCGAACACGCGCGAGAGCAGCGAGCGAAGCGCCGACCGCTGGGACTCGCGGCCCGCAAAGAGGACGACGGCCTCGCTCGTCGGCGCGTAGACGGTCATCTCGGTGCCCTTCTCGGAGTAGCCGGTCCCGGCGCCCTCGATGAGACCGGCGTCCTCCAGCTTGCCGAGGTGGTAGTGAACGTTCTGGAGGGAGGTGCCGATCTCGTCGCGTATCTCGGCCGGCGTCGAGGGTTGCTCATAGAGAAAGGCGAGGACACGGCGGGTCGTCGAAGAGGAGAGCGCCTGGAACGTCTCGTCCGCGTTCTCGTCGTTCAGGCCGACCACCCACGGCTCGTCGGGTTCCGCCACCGACTCGCCCCGGAGCGGCAGTAGGCTCATCGTGTGCTCCTATACCACTGGCAGATAAACTCCTTCCCATGCCTCAAAGCCGCGTTTGAGCCACTCCCGTCCGTGTTCCCGATGGACCAAACGGCGGGTTGAGGAGCCACAAACGACCCCTTGACTTATTCCAGCGGTCGCACGCCCGACCACGCGAGCACCCCACGAGCGAAGAGGAAGACGACCAGCGTGGCCGCGAGCAGCGTCGTCGGCGCGGCGAGCATCCGCGCCGTCCTGTAACCGACGATCGCACGGGTGAACCCCAGTATCACGAAGCTCACGAGGACGAGGGAGAACGCGAGGACTGCGAGTTTCCCGTATGTCTGGTGGCGCATGGACAAGTGAGGCGTCGCCTCGCCCGTCGGTTGGCGAGGGTGGGCTAAACCGTTCGCGGTTCAACCCCGCGGCCCCGGTGTCCACGGTGGACCCCCTGGATGCCGGTTCCATCATCCCTTTGACCGGACGGGCCGAACCGTCGGGCATGTCCGACGAGGACTCGAACGTCGACGTCGAGGTGGAAGTGGAAGTCGAGGTCGACACCGACGAACTGGAGTTCGAAGTCGAGAACAAGAAGGAAGCGGAGGCCGTCCTCGAAGCCGAGGGCCTCACCATCGAGGTGGAGGCCGAAATCGAGGTCGAGGACCAAGAGGCCGGCGACGAGGAGGATGAGGACGAAGAGGAGGAAGAGGAAGAAGACGCCGACGAAGAAGACGAGCACGAAGAGGACGACGGGTAACCGGACCGCGGTCCGCAGCGACAAGCTCTTTTAGGCTCGCCGAAAAACGCAGGGTATGCGCGAGGGTATCCGCGTCTCGGTCACGGCTGACGACGAGAACGAGACGGTGACGGTTCACGACACGGAGGGGTCGGTCGACACCGGGGACACCACCTTCCAGTTCTCCGTCAGCGGGATCGGGACCACTGGAGAGGGAGAGGAGAGCCACGGCGACGACGAGGAGGAGAGCGACGGGACGACGAGCGACGACACCGACGCCCGCGCCGACGACCCCCTGCACGTCGCCCCCCTCGACGACGTCCCCGAGGACGGGACGCTCCTGTTCGAGGCGCAGGCGGGCAAGCGCGGGGCGGAGTTCATCGTCCGCCGGGAGGGGGACTCCGCGATGGCGTGGCGCAACTCCTGCCCCCACGAACCCGACGTCCGGCTCGACGAGGGGTTCGGCGCGCGCGTCACCGACGACCACATCGTCTGTCACAAGCACGGCGCCCGGTTCGTCCGCGGTGAGGGCTACTGCACCCGCGGGCCGTGTCGCGGTCGAACCCTCGACGCCATCCTCGTGGAGGTGCACGACGGTCACGTCTACCTGAACGACGACCGCTTCGACTCCTGCCGGAAGATCGGCATCTGAGGCCGAAGGGCCGCGGCGAACGGTTATCCCCCGACACCGCCTCTCGTCCGACTGCAATGTCTGTCACTCATTCGAACGGACTGCGCGAGCGACTGGAGGCGGGGAACGTCGCGCTCGGCGTCCTCGACAACACGTACAGCCCGACGCTCGTGGAGTTCTACGGCGAACTCGGCCTCGATTTCGTCTGGCTAGACCTCGAACACGGCGGTCCGAGTCCGCTCCACGGCCCCGCGATGGAAGACCTGCTCAGAGCCGCCGAACGCGTCGGGACGGACCTCCTCGTGCGCCTCCCCTCGACGGACCCGACGGTGGTCCGGAAGGCCCTCGACATGGGCGTCCGGAACGTCTTCCTCCCGCGGGTCGAGACGGCCGAGGAGGTGCGCGCGGCGGTCCGGTCGGCCCGGTTCCGGTACGAGGGGGAAGCCGGCGACCGGGGCCTCGCGGCACCGCGGGCGGGTCGCTGGGGCCTCGAAGACGACTACGTCGGACGCGAGGACCGCGAGACGGTCGTCGGCGCGACCATCGAGACCCGCGAGTCGGTCGCGGCCATCGACGACGTCCTCGACGTCCCGGACCTCGGGTTCGTCTTCGTCGGCCCGTTCGACCTCTCGGTGGCCTACGGGCACCCGGGCGAACTCGACCACCCCGACGTGGAGGAGGCAGTCGAGACGGTCCGCTCTGCGGCCGTCGATGCGGGGGACCCCCTCGCCGGTCTCGGGTTCGGGATGGACGACGTGAACGAAAAGGTCGAGGACGGCTACCGGATGCTCAACCTCGGTAGCACGACCGGCGCACTCCGGGGGGTCGTCGAGAACTGGTTCGACGCGTACGACGGGGAGCGATAGGCGCGAGGCTCCCACCGGTCGCGGCGCACTGCGCTCGCCGCCCGCTCCGGTGCGGTTCCCGGGCCCGTCGACTCCTTCCTGCGGTCTACTCCTGGATGAGCGACAGCACCCGCTCCTGGACCCGTCCGAACCGCTCGTCGGTCCGGTCGCGCGGTCGCGGGAGGTCCACGTCGACGACCTCCCGGACGCGCCCCGGCCGCGGCGACATGACGACGACCCGGTCGGCGAGGGTGACCGCCTCCTCGACGTCGTGGGTGACGAACAGCACCGTCTTGCCGGTCTCCTCCCAGACCTCCAGCAGTTCGTCGTGGAGCATGCTCCGGGTCTGTGCGTCCACGCTCCCGAAGGGTTCGTCCATCAGGAGCAGGTCGGGGTCGACGGCGAGCGCGCGGGCGATGCCGACGCGCTGTTTCATCCCGCCGGAGAGCCCCGAGGGGTAGGTGTCGCCGAACCCGGACAGCCCCACCAGCTCCAGCATCTCCTCGACGCGGGCCGTTCGCTCCTCGGGAGGCACCTCCATCTGTTCGAGCCCGAACGCGACGTTCTCGCGGACCGTCCGCCAGGGGAAGAGGTGGTACTCCTGGAAGACGATGCCGAGGCTCGGCGTCGGTTCGGTGACCGGGTCCCCGGAGAGAAGTACCTCCCCGCTCGTCGGGGATTCCAGCCCGCCGATGATGCGAAACAGCGTCGTCTTCCCACAGCCCGAGGGGCCGACGAGACAGACGAACTCCCCGGTGTCGGCGTCGAAACTGACGCCGTCGAGCGCCTGAAGCGTGTCCCCGCCGGTGTCGTAGGTCTTAGAGACGTCGCGGACGCTGACGCGGGGGACGCCGGCGGTTCCAGTGGCAGTTCCGCTCTCTCTCATCGCCACGCGAGCAGCCGCGCCTGGACGGCCTCGAAGGCGGTGTCGAGAACGAGGTAGACGAGGCTCATCAACAGGATGTACGCGATGACCACGTCCACCGCGAGGTTGTTCGAGGCGGTCAGTATCTTCCGGCCGATACCCGGCATGCCGAATATCTCGGCGGCGATGATGAGCATCCAGCTCCGACCCACGCCGGTCCGGATGCCGGTGAGGATGCCCGGCGAGGCGGCCGGGAGGACGACCTGTCGTATCTGTCCCCAGTTGGACTTCACGCCCAGCGAACGCGCGACGTCGAGTAAGTCCTCGGAGACGGCGTCGACGCCGCCGTACGCGGCGTAGTAGTTGATCCAGAACGCCCCGGCGGCGATGATGAACGCCGCGCCGGTGTGGTTGATGCCGAACCAGGCGATGGCGAATCCGATGAGCGCGAGCGGGGGCACCGGCCGGAGGACGCGCACCAGCGGCGCGGCCACGTCGTCGGCCGCCTCGCTCCAGGCGAGCGCGACGCCGAGGGCGATACCCAGCGTCGTGCCGACGATGGCGCCCGGGAGCCAGTGGGTGACGCTCTGGAGGAGCGCGGTCAGCATCGCCCCCGAGGCGAGCTCCGCGAGGAACGTCTCGACGACCGACTCCGGGCCGGGGAGGACGTACGGCGGGTTGAACTGCGCCGCGACCCACCAGACGGCGACGAACCCGAGGACGCCGAGGCCGCCACGAACCAGCCGCGCACCGCGGCGCTCCCCGCCGACGTCGAACCCGTCGGCGAGGTCCGTCTCGAGTTCCGTGCTCATCGTGTCACTCTAGCCCGTCGTAGACGCTGTAGTCGAACACCTGGTCCATCGAGAGCGCCGCGTCGGTCTTGCCGAGGCGCTTCGCGTACTCCGCGAACACCTTCGTCCCGCTCTCTATCTCGTGTGGGTCGGTGATGAAGTTCGACAGCGGCGACTCCATGGCCTTCTTGGCCGTCTCGGCGGTGAGCGACTGCTCGCCGATGACCGCGCTCGCGTGCTCCGCGGCCGTGTCGCGGTTGCCCTCGATGAACTCCGTCGCGCGACGATGCTGCTCGACGAACGCCGCGGCCGTCCCCGACCCGCGGACGGTGTCGTTCATCAGCGTCACCGCGGCCGGCTGGCCCGGCATGAACTCCCCGGCGGTGGCGATGAACTCGTAGGGGAGGCCCTCGGTCTGCACCTTCGTCGGCACCGGCTCCATGATGCTCGTCCCGTCGAACTCCCCGTTCGCGAGCCCCTGGAAGACGGCGTTGGCCCCGCCGGAGCCGATGATCCGCGCCGCCTGGCCCGGTTCGAGGTCGTGTTCGTTGATGAGCCAGTACCGAAGCAG
>CAYYSW010000010.1:0-19531 GCA_964474395.1 uncultured Halobacteriales archaeon | reverse complement strand
GTCCACGCGGTCGCCGGCCACGTCAGCCTTGGGCGCCCCTTCGCGGAGGCCGTCGAACGGGTCGCCCGCGACGTGGACTCGGGCGCGCTCCAGGCGGACGTCGACGACCTCGCGTTCAACCTCTCGCTTGTGACCCGGGACGGCGAGGACGTCCGGACCGCGGCGCTCGACCGGTTCGTCGAGCGCGTCGGGACGCCGATGGCCGCCCAGACGATGGGGCTCGTCACCGGCGCGCTCGACGTCGGCAGCGACGCCGAGGACGTCTTCGAGACCCTCCAGACGGAAATCGGGCGCCTCTACCACGAGCGCAAGGCGCTCCGGTCGTCCCTGATGGTGTACGTCGCCGTCGGCTGGACCACCGCCCTCCTCGTCGTCGGTATCATGGTCGCCGTCAACCTCTACGTCCTCGACGGGTTCGCACAGCTCTCGACGGTGGCGGGGGCGGACGCCGGTACCGCCCTCGACCCCGACGCCGTCGACCCCGAACGCGACCGCTTCCGGTTCTACCTCGTCACGCAGGCGACGATGCTCGCCTGCGGCTGGTTCGCCGGGAGCGCGAGCCGGGGGCGCTACGAGGCGCTGCTCCACTCGGCGCTGCTCGTGACCGTCGGCTACGCCGTCTTCGCGGGGGCGGGCCTGCTGTGACTCGATTTCGACCGACGGGCGACGGCGACCGCGCACAGTCCCACGTCGTCGGCGTCGCCCTCCTGCTGGGTATCGCCGTCGTCTCGATGGCCGGCATCACCGCCACGGTCGGCACCGTCGTCCAGGAGAACGCGGCGGGGGCCGACGCCGCACGCGTCGCCGACGGGTTCGACGCGGCGCTCGACCCGGTCGAGGCCACCGGCGTCCACCGCGGCCGTGTCGCCTTCGCCCGCGGCACCCTCCGGAGCGAGCCCCGCGAGCTCCGCGTGCTCGACTCGGGCGGCGTGGACCGCGAGGTCGGGGTCGGCGCGCTGGTCTTCAGGGCCGGCGACCGCCGCGTCACCTACCTCGCCGGGGCGATACTCCGCGGGAGCGACGCGGGCGCCCGGATGGTCGAACGGCCGCCGGTCACCGCCTCGCGGGACCGCGCCGGTGTCCTCGTCGTCGGCGCGCCCCGCGTCGGCGACCCCGCGACGGTGTCGGGCCGGGAGGTGTCAGCGACCCTCCGGACGAACGTGACCCACGAGCGTATCGACCTCGGCGACGGCGAGTACCGGCTCGCGATAGAGACCGAGTCGCCCGCCGCCTGGGAGCGGTACTTCGCCGACCGTGGCCGGGAGACGACCCGCCGGGACTTCGACGGCGACGGCGTCGGGAGCGTCGTCGCGACCTACGAGGGCACCCGGACGGCGTACCTCGTCGTCCACGACCTGCGGACGGAGGTCGTAGATGGCTGAGACGGACGAGCGGGGCGTGACGCCCGCCGTCGGCAAGACCCTGGAGGCCGGTCTCGTCGTCCTGTTCATCGGCCTCCTCGGAACGACGCTGTTCGCGGGGGCCGTCCCGGAGTACCGGTCGGCGGCGGGCGACGCCGTGGCCGACCGGACGCTCGCCGGCGCCGTCGAACGCGTCCAGCAGGCCGTCCCGCCCGAGAGCCGGGCCGTGGACGTCCGCCTGCGCGTCCCGCTGCCCGAGACCATCCGCGGGGCGGGCTACGAGGTGCGTGCCGCGGACCGGGCGCTCGTCCTCTCCCACCCCGACCCCGCCATCGGCGGGCGCCTCCCGCTCGCGCTGCCCGGGAGCGTCGTCAGCGTCGAGGGGACGTGGACGAGCACGACCGGGGCCGTCGTCAGGGTCGAGACGGTTCCCGGCGGGCTGGCCGTCCGGCTCGTGTCGGAGGAACGATGACTGCCGGGAGCGATGGCGGCCGAGCGCAGGCGAACCTCCCCGCCCTCGCGGTGGCGCTCCTGCTGGTGACGACGGCGGCCGGACTGGGCCTCTCGCTGGCCGACGGCGCGTTCGCCGGCGCCGACCGGAACCCCAGCGAGCGCGCGGCGGCCGTCGGCCTCGCCGAGCGGCTGGTGAGCGCGGAGTCGCCGCTCACCGTCCGGCGGAGCGTCCTGAACCGGAGCGAGCTCGACCGGCTGGACGCCGACCGGTTCGTCGAGGCGTTCCCCGCGAGCGAGGGGCGGGCGGTGCGCGTCCGCCTCGACGGGGAGACGCTGGTCGAGCGGGGCGACCCGACCGGCGGGACGACGATGCGACGGGTCGTCCTCGTCGAGCGCCGTCAGTCGGTCACCCTCTCGCGGGTCCCCGGCGAGCGGGTCGCCCTCCCGCGCCGGACGCCGCGGGCGACCGTCGACCTCTCCCCGCCGCCGGCGACGACCGTCACCACCGTCCGGGCGAACGGGCGGGTCGTCCTCCACGACGAGGCGGGCCTGCGGGGGACGTTCGACGTGCGCCTCTCGCGCTACGAGACGACGACCCTCGCCGTCGAGCGCGAGGGCGAGGGACCGCTGCCGCCGCCGAGCGTCTCGGTGACGTACTACCCCGCACGGACGACGAAGGCCGAACTGGTGGTGACGGTGGATGCGTAGCGGGCGCGAGCGGTCCGGGAGCGGCGACGAACGCGGACGAGGACAGCTCTCGCTGTCGGTCGTCGAGGCGGGTATCGGCGTCGTCCTCGTCCTCGCGGTGGCGACGGGATTCCTCCTCGGCGTCCCCGGGCCGGACACCCGCGAGCCACAGCTCGACGCCTACGCGAGCGACGCGGCGAACGTCCTCGCTACGGAACCGCCCCGCCACCGCGGGGCGACCCGGCTCTCGGAGGTCGCCCGGTCGCCGGCCGCCCTCGAACGGGAACGGACGGCCCTCGACCGGCGCGTGGGTCGGCTCCTGCCGGACAACCTCATGTACCGCGTCGAGACGCCACACGGTACCGTCGGCTACGAGCGACCGGAGGGGGTCGCCGTCGGTACCGCGACGGTGCCGACTACGGCGGGCGAGGTGACGATACGGGTGTGGTACGTGTGAGCGGGCGTTCGAACGCGGGAAACCGGGCGCAACTCGTCCTCGCGGCGGCGGCCGTCGTCGCCGTCGCCCTCGCGCCGGCGGTGCTGGCCTACCAGCAACTCGGGCATCACCCCGACGTGAGCGCCAGCACGGAGTACGACGCGCCGCTCGCGAACGCCGAGCGGGTCCTCGGCCGGGCGGTCCACGAGGCCGGCGCGAACGTCACCGGGCGGTACGACTGGAGCGAGCGGGAGCGGGCGGCCGAGGCGGTCGAGGACGGCCTCGGGCCGCCGGTCGACACGCTGGAGGGCTCTCGGGTCGCTGCGGGGACGGCCTACGAGGTCGGTGACAACGAATCGGCCGCCCGCGCGTGGGCGCGCGAGAACTGTCCGGGCGGCCCGGGCCGGCAGTTCGGGACCTGCCGGGCCATCGACGGCGTCGTCGTCCAGGAGCGAGCGGGCGAGACGACGGTCCTCGCCGCCGCCTTCGACGTGCGCGCGACGACCGACCGGGGGAGCCGCGAGGCGACGGTCGTCGTCGAGGTCGTCGGGGGGTGAGCGCCGGGGAAGCGGGGGAACCCGCCGTCCTTTCCGCCTCCTCGCTTCTTATCCGACCGACGGCACTACGTGGCGACCCCATGAGTTCTCACCAGTTGCCGTCGACGGAGTCGGTTCGCGAACGCGCGGGCGTCGCCGGTCGGACCGCCGTGGTCACCGGCGGGTCGAGCGGTATCGGGCGGACGATAACCGAGGTGTTCGTCGCCGACGGAGCGGACGTCGCCATCTGTTCGCGGTCCCGCGAGGACTGCGAGGCGGTCGCCGAGGAACTGAACGGCGCCGACCTCCCCGGGTCGGTCCTGCCGGTCGAGTGTGACGTCACCGACCGCGACGACGTCGAGTCGTTCGCGGAGACGGTCAACGCCGAGTTCGGCGGGGTCGACGTCCTCGTCAACAACGCCGGCGGCGGCAGTGACCTCTCGCATCTCGAGGACGTCCCCGGCGACGAGTGGGACGGACAGGTCGAGTTGAACCTGACGGGGACGTACAACGTCACCCACGCGTTCGCCGACGCCCTCCACGACGGGGGTGGGGCGGTCGTCAACGTCGCGAGCATGGCCGGCGAACTCTCGATTCCGGGGATGAGCGCCTACGGCGCCGCGAAGGGGGGCGTCGTCTCGCTGACGGAGACCCTCGCCGGCGAGTGGGCCGACGACGACGTGCGCGTCAACGCCGTCTCGCCGGGGTACGTCGCCACGGAGACGGTCAAGGAGAAGATGGGCGTCGAGGAGGAGCCCGACCGGGAGACGGTCGACCGGAACGTCGGCACGCCCGCGGAGGTGGCCGACCTCGTCCGGTATCTCGCCAGCCCCGCCGCCTCGTTCGTCACCGGCCAGTCGGTGACGCCGATGGGGCCGCCGCCGACGCCGGACCAGCCTGGGGCCTGAGCGGGCGACCGCGGCCGGGACGAGAACCGTAGTTTCACGAGGTATGCTACCGACCGTCCGGTATGCGCTCACCCGCGACCAACGCCCGGTCGATGGCGGACTACGCCGAGTACGTCTCCGCGGACCGCTCGGAACGGATTCAAGCCGCGGGGCGGAACCTCGGGGACACCCGGGTCGTCCACGTCAACACGACGGCTACCGGCGGCGGGGTGGCGGAGCTCCTCGGGTCGCTCGTCCCCCTGCTGAACGACGTCGGCGTCCCGACCGACTGGCAGGTCATGGAGGCCGAGGCGCCCTTCTACGACGTGACGAAAGCCATCCACAACGGCCTGCAGGGCGACGACGCCGAGTTCACCGGGGAGATGTGGGACACCTACCGGGAGTGGAACGACCGCAACGCGGCGGCCTTCGAGGGCGAGTACGACGTCGTCGTCCTCCACGACCCGCAACCGCTGGCGATGGTCGAACCCCTCCGCGAGCGGTTCCCGGAGACGACGTTCGTCTGGCGATGCCACATCGACCTCACGGACGCCGACGAGGAGGTCCTCGGGGTCCTCGGGCAGTACGTCGAGCAGGTCGACCACGCGGTCTTCAGCCGCGAGCAGTACGGCCGGGGCGTGGAGACGGTCCCGAGGACGGTGATTCACCCCGCCATCGACCCGCTGACCGACAAGAACCGGGAGCTGGAGAGCGACGAGCTCGAGGCGGTGCGGTCCGAGCTCCCCTCCCCCCTGTTCGACGACCGGGTGCCCGTCACGACGCAGGTCTCCCGGTTCGACCCGTGGAAGGACCCCGTCGGCGTCCTCGAGGCCCATCGGCTGCTCGTGGAGTCGTACCCCGAGGCCCACCTCGTCCTCGCCGGCGGGATGGCCGCCGACGACCCCGAAGGACAGGCAGTCTACGACCGGGTCGTCGCCGAGGCGGAGGCCGACGCGAACGTCACCCTCCTGACGGACCTCTCGAACAGGGCGGTGAACGTACTCCAGTCGGAGGCCGACGTCGTCATCCAGAAGTCCCTGCGGGAGGGGTTCGCGCTGACCGTCTCGGAGGCCCTCTGGAAGCGCACGCCCGTCGTCGGGTCCGACGTCGGCGGCATCCCCCTGCAGGTGGCCGACGGCGAGTGTGGCTACCTCGTCGACCCCGAGGACATCGAGGCGACCGCCGACCACGTCGGGACGCTCCTCGGCGACCCCGACCGCCGGGCGGCGATGGGCGAGAACGGCCGCGAGCGGGTCCGGAAGCGGTTCCTCCTGCCCCGCCTGCTCGCCGACTACCTCGACCTGCTGGCCGACGTGCGGGAGTGAGGGCGGGGCCTCGCCGCGGCAGCAAACTATACACCCACGGTCCCACACCACACGGACATGAGTCAGCAGTCCACGGGCGAGCGCCACGACCTGCTCGTCGACGGCGAGCGCCGGCCCCCCGGCGACGGCGAGTACCTGCCCACCCGCGACCCGGCGACGGGCGAAACCATCGCGCAGGTGGCGGTGGCGACGGAATCCGACGTCGATGCGGCCGTCGCGGCCGCCCGCGAGGCGTTCCCCGGGTGGCGCGACACCGACCCCGTCGAGCGCGGCGAGACGGTCCGGCGCGTCGCCGAACTCGTCTCCGAGCGCGCCGGGGAACTCGCCGAACTGGAGTGTCGCGACCAGGGCAAGCCGCTCTCGCAGGCCCGAAGCGACATCGAGAGCGCGGCGCGTTACTTCACGTACTATGCGGGCGCCGCCGACAAACTGGAGGGGACCTCGGTCCCGGTCGGCACCGGACAGGTCGATTACACCGTCCGGGAGCCCTACGGCGTGAGCGCGCAGGTCGTCCCGTGGAACTTCCCGGGGAACCTCTTCGCGCGGGGGGTCGCGCCCGCCCTCGTCGCCGGGAACAGCGTCGTCGTCAAGCCCGCGCCGACGACCCCCCTCTCGGCGCTTCGCCTCGCCGAACTCTGCCACGAGGCGGGGGTCCCCGAGGGCGCGGTCAACGTCGTCACGGGCGGGGGCGAGCCGGGCGCGGCGCTGACGGCCCACGAGGGCGTCGACACCATCACGTTCACGGGGTCGGTCCCGACCGGACAGGCCGTGATGAAGACCGCCGCCGACACCGTCACGCCGGTGACCCTCGAACTCGGCGGGAAGAACCCCGCCGTCGTCTACCCCGACGCCGACGTCGAGGAGGCAGTCGAGTGGGTCGACACGGCCATCTTCACCAACGCGGGCCAGATCTGCTCGGCGGCCGACCGCGCCATCGTCCACGAATCGGTGTACGAGGCGTTCGTCGAGGGTATCGTCGCCGCCGCCGAGTCCTACGACGTCGGGCCGGGGAGCGAGGACCCCGGGATGGGACCGCTCAACCACGCCGACCACCAGCGGAAGGTCCTCGACTACGTCGACGTCGGGAAGCGGGAGGGCGCGACCCTGGCGACGGGCGGGGGCGTCCCAGAAGGGATGGAAGACGGCTACTTCGTCGAACCGACGGTGTTCACCGACGTCGAGAACGACATGCGAATCGCACAGGAGGAGATATTCGGCCCCGTCCTCGCCGTCATCCCCTACGGCGACGACGAGGACCCGGTCGACCTCGCCAACGACGTCCAGTACGGCCTCGTCGCGGGCGTGTTCACCCAGGACATCCGGCGGGCGATGAACGCCACCCGGCGACTGGAGGCGGGCAACGTCTACGTCAACAAGTGGTTCGGCGACACCAACCAGACCCCCTTCGGCGGGTACAAGCACTCGGGCATCGGCCGCGAGAAGGGCCAGGAGGCCCTCGATTCGTACCTCCAGACGAAGAACGTCGCCATCAACCTGGAGAGAGGCGGGTCGGACCTACCGGGCGCCTGAACGGGCGGCGGTTCGGAACGTCCGTTCACGTTCCTTCGCGGTGGTGTGGCTGCTAGACGCGTGCCGCGAGTGTAACGATACGACTCCTACCAAATCGGGCATATATCATCGACCAGCCTGCTGCATACAGAGGGTTGATTCAGCGACGTGGAGTCGGGTCGGTCGTTCGATCGAGGAGAGGTCTCGGCAGGTCGTCGGTGGAAGGATCCCGTGATTACACGACTACAAAAGTCGCGTTCAGATGATGCTGTAAGAACGTCTCGAGATCGACATCCAAGTTGAGCCGATCGGTGAGTATCTGACGCCATCTCGCCCCGGTGTCCGTTCCGATGATGACGTAATCTGCGTCCTGCTGGAGGGCCTCGTACAGAATGACTTCGTCGAGCAGAAACGCGTCCCGGACGTGGTAGGAGGCGTTCTCGAGTGAGCCAAATTCGCGCTCGATTGCACGAACGAGTGCTTCCCGTTCGACGTGTTCGTTCTCGTGGATGATATCACGTGGAGGATATACAGGTGCTCGTCAGCGAGTTCAAGCGACCGCCGTAGCGTACCGACGCTCCGCTCTTGTATCGGATAGCGGAGCAGAATCAGGGACAGTACCTTGTCAATACGTGTCTCGAAGGATGCCGGGAATCCCTCTGTACCTTGCCCCCGGCGCGGTACGAAGACCGATCAGTTGTCCGAACGTATATCCATACGTATCCGTTCCACTACCATATGGAGTTTCGATTGTCGACGTTCGTCAACAGATATGTTCTCCTCTTATTTGTCGTGCAGATCGTGGGATGGGTCGGCCTCGTGGCGACGTTCGATCATTCCCCTGGATCCGTCGTCGGATGGGTTCAGACGCTTCCCGAACTCGTTCGGCTCCTGTTGCTTCCACTGGGGATCCTCTCGATTCCTGCACTGATTCTTGCCCTCGGTGTCGGCTGGGTGCTCTCTCTCGTAGGTCGTCCACCGGCATCGATACCTCCGCTTCTGATTGGTCAGGGCGACGCCCTGGTGTTCGCAAGCGTATATGTCGTCGCAGTTGGTGGGGCCTGGGGGATCGCTCGAATCACCGGAACCGAGTGATTCGACGACACCTCCGTAGTGGGAATTCATTTTGTCGAGCGATTAACCCCCTCGCGAATCAAGCTAGATATCGTGCTACGTTCGGGCCCTGTATGCAGCACGGCGAAATTGGCAAAGCTGTGTGATGTTGGGCCTCCAGCTAATCGATCCACGCTCTCTGTCTATCAATACCGGCAAACGATGAAGACGGGTTGCTTTCACGCCGACTCGGTGTGATTCAGCTGTTAGAGTTGGGCCGCGTGTCTATCACGCCGATTTCTAGACTGTTGAGAAATCTACACTTGTCAGACACTCGTGGGTGTGGGAGAATGGACAGAAACTTTATACATTTAACGGGCGCACCCTCTGGTGGACGCACTTACTTCGAAGTTGAAGGACTCACGAAAAGGTGGATGAGTTCCGGTACGTCCTGCGGGTGCGCCCAGCCATGTGACAGCTATCGTGTGCCTCTGACAGCTGCGAACCACTGTCACGTGGTCGCAATTCCTACTAAGACGACAGTGACAATGAAAGCGACCGCCAGTAGCGAAGGCGTTTATACGTGTAAGACGAACACACGTACTCCCTCGAACGGGAGGAGTGAGCGCCGCGTGCCGCGAGTAAATCGTCTGTCTCTCGTGGGGTTTGGGTCTATCACTAGATGGCGAAGTAGCCAACTGAGAACACTCCCACAACACGTGTCAGCGCGCGGTTCGACGGTCGACAACCGAGCGTCGGATGGCCGTGGATGGTCGGTGTTCCGACCGCGGTCGGTCGTGCCATGGGACTACTTTATCCGGCTAGCTGACCGAGTGGCGACCAACGATAGTTATCGTCGATATCAGCGTCCCGGCCAGCCAGTTTCCACTCGGCCGAGTGCTCGATACATACCCAAACGTCGAAATCGAACTGGAACGGTTAGTCCCGCTCCAAGACGGTGTCATCCCGTTGTTCTGGGTCGCTGATGAAAACACAGCAGCCATCGAGGCGACGCTTCGAGATGACCCCGTCACGAAGTCGGTCACCCGACTGACCCAGACCGACTCACGAGTCCTCTACGAACTCGAATGGAGTACCGAAGTGAATGGACTCGTGCAGGCGTTGTTAGCCTCGAACGCTCGACTCCTCGCTGCCGAGGGGACGGCCGACATCTGGGACTTCCGTATCCAGTTCGACTCCCGAAGCGAACTCGCTCGGTTCCGAAGAACCTGCGAGGAGGAGGACATCTCGCTCACGCTGCGACGCCTGTACAACCCCTCGTTGCCAGAGGAGGGCGGCAGTCTCTCCGAAGAGCAGTACGAAGCTCTCGTGACCGCGTTCAAGTCGGGCTACTTTGACGTTCCACGGAACAGCAACATGAACGACCTCGCAGCCGAATTCGGGGTCAGTGACAGTGCGTTCTCCCAGCGCATCCGCCGGGGTATCTCCACACTCATCGCCGAGACCCTCATGCCCGACTTCGGACAGTCCGGCCAGCGTTCCGAGCCGATTTCGTGGGATGGCGATTTGGATGGCAACTGACGCGTTGCGGCTGGTGGTTCGGTAGCGAAGCTGCAGAGCAGCAGGTTACTTCACTTCCGAAGGCAATCTATGTATGGACCCCGTGTCGACGTGGACCCATGGAGCCCGATGGCCACGTGTCGGTCGATGATATCTTCGGGGTGTTGAGTCACAACCGACGACGGCTCGCGCTCCAGTATTTTAAGCAGTTCGAGAACCCTATCCCCCTCGACGACCTCGCCGAGCGTGTCGCCCGCTGGGAACAAACACCCGCTGCAGTCCCTGCCGAAGTGGAGGTCGACGCCGTCCGCACGGCATTGCACAAGACCCATCTGCCGAAACTCGACGAACTGGGATTCATCGAGTACGACTCTGAGCGAGAGGTGATCCTCACCAACGAGCAGAAGATTACGGCCGCGATGGAGAACGCCATCGACGTCATTGGATTTCTCTACGATGGCGAAGCGACTGGTGAGGACACCACTTGACCGCTCGCGACGGCGTATTTATACTTTATCTCCGATTCGAAATGACGGTACTCACCACCACATCGTAGGTTCCGCGGTGACGGTTGGTGTCGACTCCATATGCCCCCTCCACGTCGACGCCACTCCGTTCGGCGGCGGCGAAAAGGTCGGTGAGTCGGGCGTGGAACGCGTCGCGGCTGTCGATGGTTACTGGTGTGTCTGACATGATGGCCTCTACGAACGGGCACTCAGCGATTCAGGGGTAGTACACAGAGAAGCCGGTCTTCGTCGGGGGATACCACAGTGGCAAGAACCGTGAGTCAGTCGTTCACAGTATACAGGCTGCTATGCGGAATACGAGTTTCCTTCACCTCCGAAGTATCTAGTCATCACGCCGAGACAGACAGCTATACTTTTCTGTCGAACAGGCTGGCCACAGGGTTGGGTTTGCTGAGTGCAAACATGCTCCACAACGTATGACCGAGAGCTATCGCACCAATGGCGTTCCACTCACGCCACAGGAAGAAGAATATCTCCAGACCGCACTCGACCGAGGCTACTTCGATGTCCCTCGTGGTATCACGACGGTCGCATTAGCCAAGGAACTGGGCGTCTCGGACCGCGAGTGTACGGTCACACTTCGACGGGCGACGGCGAAGGTCATCAGTTACGGCCAGGACGAAGTGAGTGCTCAAGAGGAATCTCGACGGAGGCCGTGATACACGGACACTCTCTGTCTATCGTTCGAGGCGTGCCGCGTGTCTATCACTCCGGGAGGTCGTCCTCGCGAGTAATGTGAATGGTGTCCGGAGTAATGACCAGTACGTACGGGGGAAGAGTCCAGATGCCTTCTGTGACGACGTCGTTTTGCCTCGCCGCCTTAACGAGCGCTACCAGTCGGTCGGAAAACTCCGATTCCGTAATCTCGGGGCCGCTATCAGGGGTCATGGGGGCGTCGGTCCGATGGCGCTCGCCGCTACTCCGGACACGCTGTCAGAGGCACTGAGAGCCGGGCAGCTCCCATACCGGCCCTCTCCGGACGGCGAGCGCCCACCTATTCACTGTGCCTGGGACGCACAAAGGACCAGGCAGTACACCTGTGCACCGTACAAATAGATGTGTGGCGAGGCACTACCTGTCGGTCGTCAGTTCCTCCCAGAAGAGGTCCTCGAAGACGGTGCGCTGGGCACGCTTGAGCCGGCGAGCGAACGACTGTCGGGAGATGCCCAGCTGCTCCGCGATGTCCGTCTGGGAAACTCCACGTGGAATGTCGAAATAACCCTCCCGGAGGGCTGTCAGTACTGCTTCGCGCTGTTTGGCCGTGAGACGGCGCTTCGGGACCGACTCCAAGTGCGTGCCATCGGGATTGTGCTGCATCCGCTGGATATCGACTGGGACATCGTTGTCGAGGCATGTCCGCTGGAACGAGGAGAGTTCTGCCCGGTCCCACGCCCGAACATGGAACATCCAGCGGTCACCATCGGCGTTGCTCCTCCCCTTCTCGACGAGAATGTCGTGGTCATGGAGCGCCGAGAGCAACCCATTGATGTCAACAGCCCATTCGATGTAGTAGAGGCGGGCTCCGACACGGCCGTCGAGGTCCGTCAGCGACTGGACACGGTCGTCGGCTCGGACCTGTCGCTCGAAGTGCTCACGGTCACCATCGGTTTCCTTCCAGAAGTACGGTGCCAGCGTCTCGTCGATGGGGACGAATTGTGTGAGGTCGATGCGAGTCGTGGTGTGGGAGAGGACCTGTCCGATGGCGAAATCCTCGGCGTCAACGAGGAAGTCGGCGATGACGGTCATCGCGCGTCTCCTCCGATTCGTGACATAGACTGGTCGCGGGAGTGCGTGTGCATTGGTCAGGTGACGAGAAACGCTCCCTGTCGTCGGCAGGGTGGCCGTAGGCGCGAGGGCGAGTGACCCCCCACGGCAGGTTACCAGGCACGACGGGCGACCCATAGCGAGAACGAGGGTGTGTGTAGAACCGCGGATACGGAGCGTTCACGACAGTATCCGCCCAGGACAGATAAGAAAACGGGGAGTACACGGGTACTGTATTTTTACACGGGGCGATTGACGTGGAACTACAGGCGACGACCGAGCGACGGCCACATCATCTCTCGGCAGATACCGAGCGGGCACCTGGGCTACGAGTCGAGTATTCGCCTTTCGGGGTCACAGCATTCACTGTACATCCTACTGTGTACTGTTGCGAGTGGTCGTAACCTCGTAGGCACCCCGGACGTCGATATCACTCTATTTGGCAGCGTCGATAAAGGGGCTGATTCGGTCGTAGAACGTATCTCGACTGTCGATGATGAGTGGTGAGTTGAACATGGGCGTCTGTGAACGAGCACTTCGCAGTTCAGCGAGGTCCACAGAGAAGTTGGCTTCCAAATCGAGACATGAGTACGCCGACACTCACTGCCCTCTCCCAGCGAAACGAGGCCTTCTGGATAGGCCTCGGGCTCATGGTCCTCGGTGCGATTCTCTCCGCGAACGCTCCTCCTGGGGAAGTTGGAGTAGGAACGGTGCTCGGAGGACTTGGGACGCTGATTATTATCACACGGGTCCTCGTCGCACTGTACAGGATATTTCGGACGGCCATCACAGCAGGTGTCGTCGGCTACTGGGAAGGAACAACTGACGAGTGATAAACGCACGCTCTCTGTCTATCGTTCGACGTGTGCCGCGCAAGTAGCGTTCGTGTTGTCCACCGGCCTGCTGAACACGGCGGTTCTAGTCACCCGCCTGTGGCTCACCAGCACTCGAACGAGTGCGTCGATAGCTCTGGAGAAACGCGTATCCTAGTCCGACGACTGCGCCGATACCGAGCACCGCGGGACCGACACTCATCGAGATTTCCGTCGGTGTCGATGAGAACGAGAACAGGAAGCTAAACGTATCGGGGGTGCCGATAGTGAGAGAACCGACGCCGAGTACGTCGAGGGCGAGTGGACCGCCAACTGCCAACACGAGAAAGACACCGACGGCGGCGACGGCTGCGCCTGCGAGCGCGTCCCAGACGACGGCAGTCACCGACAGCGCACGACGACGGTCGCTCTCCCGACCCAGTATCCGAACGCCATCGGGATGATCTTCGAGCCGAACATCGGCGGGGAAGGCAAGGAGTGTCATCGTCATCCAGAGGTCGGCAATTGCCCCGGCGGCGTTCGCGGCTAACGGAACAATCAGCCATCCCCATTCGAAGACCAGCATCACTGGCACACCGACGGCGGTCATCACGACCAGCGGCGTCATGAGGACGACAATGAACTGATTGCGAGTGAACTCGTGATCGGTCGTGGCGTAGGCGTATGGGAGGATGAAGTGCGCAATCCCGACGCCGTATTTCGCTTCGCCGCCGTAGTACCGGATGGCGAGACCGTGCAGCCATTCGTGAGGGACAAGGAAGACGGTCGCTAAAAGTAGGATGACCAGAACGTCTAGTGCGTTAGTCCACCAGCTGATGCCGGGTGCGAACTGGAACGACGCCGGATGCCCAGTGAC
This sequence comes from uncultured Halobacteriales archaeon, assembly GCA_964474395.1. GTDB lineage: Archaea > Halobacteriota > Halobacteria > Halobacteriales > Haloarculaceae > Halomarina. The sequence goes on along the minus strand of CAYYSW010000010.1, from coordinate 5,783 downwards.
GGCCTGGTAGAGCCCGCTCAGTGCGGTTGCAGCGATGACCAACCCGAGCGTACTGAGCGCAGTCATCTGGATGGTGAGCCCACGTGTCAGCTCGAGATTCGCGAGTACCGTCTCCGAGTCACCGGTACCGGCTGAAGCCATGGCTCATTATCAATAATCCATCCGTCAAGTATGTGACTCCGAGAGGTTGCCTCGTCCTTCGATATCACTTCGGGGGTCCAGTTATTGATTATTCCGAAATCTCGTAGTGCTGAACTGGTAGGGTTTGGAGTCGTTTCGACAAGAGACGATTGATAGACCCACGCTCTCTGTCTATCGTTCGACGTATGCCGCATCTCTTGCATTGACTCTGCGGTCATGATGGACAGAGCGTATTTACTGTCTGCCAGACTCTCAACAATATGAAACGACGTGCCCTCCTTTCGTCAGTGAGTGTCTATGGGATTTCGTGTCTCGCTGGCTGCTCAGCGACCGCTACCGAAGAGCCGCCCGCCGGGAGCGTCCGATTCAGCAACCAGCACGACCTTCCCCACGTGGTCGGCTTCACAATCACGGACATCGGAACCGAAATCGCCCGGTCATCGGAATCGTCAGTCGTGACCGGTGAGACGCGGCTCTCGCTCCCGATTCACAAGCAGAACCTGACCACCTCGGTTTCGATTGCGCCCAGCGAAACGGTGCTCTACCCGGATATATTCTCGAAACAAGCGCAGAAGCCCATCTACTATGCGGTTGAGTTCACTGTGGATGGGTCCGTTCCGAATGAAGGTGGTCGAATTCCCTACAGTCCAGCTCCGACTACCGATGAGCGATATATCCTCTCGATAGACATCACCGAGTCAGGGAGCCTCTCCCCGGGAATCGTCCGAACCACAAACGAAGGTGGGTTTCCCAGCCAGTAGGCCAACTGTTAGACCCACGCTCTGCGTCGAACAGCACCGACAGCGGCGTATCGGCTTCAGTTCGGTGCAGACGAGAAATCGGCGAGTGCCGTTCTCGGAATCGCTCTCGAACGAACTCGGCGTTCGCGGAGCGGGCGCTGCGGAGTGTTCGGTGATGATTATAGCTGTGTACGGGCTGTGTCACGTATGCAACGGCTGGGTGCCATCTTCCGACCCGTCGAGCGGTATGCGGATGCCGTCTCTCCCGGAACACACGGTGTAGTAGCCGTTGTGTCGTTGTGTACCTTCATCGGGGTGATCGCTCTGGGGTTCGTTCCGGTGACACGCCGAATCGAGACGTCCGGCTACTCCACCGCGGATCTGCAGGACGCGACGACTCGAGCGGAGGTGGACGCGATACTGCAGGCGCTGGAGCCGGTCATGGGCTCCGTCCTGCTCCTGTCGGCGCTCGATTACCTCTTCATTCTGGCCGGATTGGCCCTGTTCCTCTCACTCCATTCGATCGCACTGGACGCGCTGGAAGGCCACGGCCGACTGGTTCTGGTCCCGAAAGTCGGGATGGTCCTGACGTTCCTCTCTCGGCTCCTCGATTCCCTGGAGAACCTCTGGGTCGTCCTGATCTACACGAACCCGGACGACTACGCGACCGTCCTGATCACCCTGATGAACGCCTCCGAAACGCTGAAATGGACGCTCGTCAGCGTCGAGTACCCCATGCTCGGACTGTCCATCGTACTCGCACTGCTGGTACGGTTCAGTTCACTGTTCGACGGTCGCTCCGTACGTCCGCGGTGAGGACGCCCCGGCCCACGGACGGTACCCGAACTCCCCACGGGATGGGCTCCGTACCGCCGCCGATGAGCCTTCGGGCCCCGACGCCGATACGACCGGAGACGAGCGACCCGCGCTCTCCACCTGTCGAACCCGGCACGCGACGGGACGGGACGAGACGACGCCCGTTCACGACACGGCCGAGGGACTCGGCCGTCGGACGGGTACCGCGCGTGTGTCGGTCGGAAAAGGTGACGTGGTGGGTTACTCGACGCCGAGTTGCTGCATGAGCGTCTGGCTGTCGCCGTAGGCCCACATCTCGGCGAGCTGGTCGCCCTCGAAGCGCAGCAGCGCGAGGCTGGTCGTCTCGACCGAGTTGCCGGTCGGTTCGATGCCCATGAACTCGCCGTCGTGCGTCCCGCTCCAGCGGTAGTGGACGGCCGCGTGGTCGCCGTCGACGACGAGGGCTTCCTCGTTCTTGCGGAAGTCGGGGAACGCCGCCCGCATCGCGCTGATGCGGCCCTTGTACGCCTCCGGGCCGTTCACCTCGCCGCCGCCGGTGAGGTGACAGACGAAGTCCTCGGCGAAAAAGCCGTCAATCCGGTCGGGGTCGCCCTCGTTGTACGCCGCCATGATGGCGTTGCTGACGTTCCGGGCGACCTCGTGCTGGTGCTGTTCGGTTGCTGCCATTACTGTAAACACCCGGAGGGTGTTGGTGTCGAAACATAATAAACTATCATTAATATCCCGACGGACAGTCACATTCCGCGGCTGAATCGGCGCGTACGGACGGTGTGGCGTCCCGCCGTCGGCCACGTCAGTCCCCGGGTCCGTCGCCCGTCTCCACGGTACCGATGGACCCACGCTCCCGGACGGTGGCACCCTCGACCGACGATACGACCGAACTGGTTCGCCACACCCGCACCCACGCCGGCGGGGGTACGACGGGGGCGCTCGATGGCAGGTCGGCCGTCGTCACCGGTTCGAGTCCGGGCCGGGCCGCTGTCGAACGGTCCGCCGAACGCGGGGCGCGTGTGACCGTCGTGGACCCCGACGGCGATGGGACGTCGACGACAGCCGACACCGCACTCGGGGTCGACGGCGGCCGGGGCGTCGAGCGTCCGGACGACACGCGTTGTCAAGTACCGACCCTTTCTTCAGGTTTAATATCCCGGGCTGGTGAGGGGGCCCATGAGCGTCCACAGACGCCGGTTTCTGCAGGCGACGGGGGCCGCGGCGGTCGCGGCACTCGCCGGGTGTACCGGCGGCGACGGCGACGGCGACGGGAACGGGAGCGACGGGAGCGGCGACGACGGCTCCGGTGGCGGTGGCGGGAACGGGTCCGGCGGTGGCTCCGGCGGGTCCGACGGGTCGCTGAAGGTCGGCGTCCTCGTCCCCTTCTCCGGGGAGTACGCGTGGGTCGGCGAGAACGTCCTCCCGGTGGCGCGTCTCGTCGCGAACCGCATCAACGACGCCGGCGGCATCGACGGCCGGCAGGTGGCGCTGGTGCAAGGCGACACCGAGGCGTCGCCGGACGCCTCCCTGTCGGCGGCGAAGCGCCTCGTCGACGTCGAGGGAGTCGCGGGCATCATCGGCCCGACGAGTCTCACGTTCTCGGCGGTCCTCGACTTCTTCCGGGAGAACCAGGTGCCGGTCGTCTCGCCGACGGCGGGGACCACGGAACTGAACGACGTCGGGGGCGAGTTCGTCTTCCGGACGGTGCCCTCCGACTCGCTCGGGGGGCGGGCCATCGCGAAGGCCGCCCGGCGGAAGGAGTTCAACACGGTGCGCTCATACGAGCGGATGGCGCTCATGGTCGGCAACGCACAGGCCCTCCAGTCGTTCAAGGCGCCCATCACCACCTCCTTCGAGGAGTTCGGGGGCACCCTCACGACGAGCCTCGACTTCAAGACCGGGAAGGCGTCCTACCAGTCCGAGGTCCAGAACGTACTCGGGTCGGACCCCGAGATAATCACGCTCGTCGCCTCGCCCGAGGACTCGGTGAAAATCATGCGGGCGGCGTTCCAGGCGGGCTACGAGGGCAATTGGTTCGTCACGCAGGACCAGACCAACCGGGAGTTCCTCGAACAGACCTCCGAGAAGGTGACACAGGGTATCCTCGGCCTGCAGGAGGCCGACAACCCCGAGGCGGCCGACTCCGGGCGCGTCGAGGCGTTCGTCTCCGCCTACAAGGAGGCCAACGACGGGCAGGAGCCGGGCCTGTTCGCCAAGAACACCTACGACGCGATGACCGTGCTGGGCCTCGCGATGGTCGCCACCGTCGCCGCCAGCGAGAACCTCACGGGGCCGAACATCGCGGGCCACATCCCGGCGGTCGCCAACCCGCCCGAGCAGACGGTGACCGACTTCGCGGCGGGCAAGGAGGCCATCGCCGGCGGCGCGGACGTGAACTACGAGGGGCTCGTCGGTCCCATCGACTTCGACGACAGCGGCGACATCCAGTCGCCGTTCGCGGTCATGAAGTCCGGGGGCAACGCCTGGGAGCAGGTGGCGGTCCTCCCCGCCGACCAGTTGACCTGACCCGTGGTCCCCCTACAGTTCGATCCGGCGGGGTTCGTCCAGACGGTGCTCTACGGCCTGACCACCGGCAGCGTCATCGCCGTCGGCGCGGTGGGGTTGACGCTCTCCTACGGCGTGACGCGGTTCATCAACTTCGCGTTCGGCGAGTTCCTCACCTACGGCGTCTACCTCACGCTGTTCCTCGCGGGGGCGGGACTGGGCGTCTCGCTGCCGCTGCCCCTCGCCGCGCTCGTCGCCATCGGCGTCGTGGGCGTCCTCGGCGTCGCCGTCTCGCGGGTGTTCTTCGACCCGCTCTCGGACCGCGGGGCGCTCCCCCTGCTCATCACCTCTATCGGCGTCGCCTTCCTCATGCGGAACCTGCTGACGGCGGCCGTCGGCGTGCAGGCTAAACAGCTCCCGGTGCCGCTGATGCGGCCCGTCCAGGTCGCCGGCGTCGGGATGACGCCCCTGGAGTTCGGGGTGCTCGTCGTCTCGGTGCTGACGATGCTCGCCGTCCACCTCCTGCTCTCGCGGACGATGCTCGGCAAGAAGATGCGCGCGACCAGCGGCAACCGCGACCTGGCGACGGTCGCGGGTATCGACACCGACAGCGTCGTCCGGCGGACGTGGTTCGTCTCGGCGGCGGCGGGTGCCCTCGCGGGCGTCCTCTACGGTATCCTGTTCGCGCCCTTCCGCCCCACGGTCGGGTGGGACTTCCTCATCGTCGTCTTCGCCGCGACGCTGCTGGGGGGCATCGGGAAACCCTACGGCGCGATGGCCGGCGCGTTCGTCGTCGGCCTCGCGATGAACCTCGGGACGGCCTACCTCTCGGCGGACTACACGATGGGCTACGCCTTCGCCATCCTCGTGCTCGTCCTGTTGTTCAAACCCGAGGGCATCGCCGGGGGTGAGCTCTGATGGCGTTCCTGTCGGGCTGGCTGGCCTTCGGCGTCACCGTCGCCACTATCGCCTGCATCTACGGCCTCCTCGCGCTGGGGCTGAACGTCCACTTCGGCTACACCGGCCTGTTGAACTTCGGGCACGTCGCCTTCTTCGCGGCGGGGGCGTACACCTCGGCGCTGTTGACGATGCCCCCGCCCGGCGCCGGCGCGGACTACGTCGTCGGCCTCGGCCTCCCGATGCCGTGGGGCTTGCCGGTGAGCATCGCGGGCGCCGCACTCGTCGGCGGACTGCTGGCGGCGCTCATCGGCCTGACGAGCGTCCGTCTCGGGAGCCACTACCTCGCCGTCGCCACGTTCGCGCTGGCGGGCATCTTCGGGGACGTCCTCGTCAACGAGGCGTGGCTGACGCGAGGCACCTTCGGGCTGAACGACGTGCCAAAGCCGTTCCGGGCGACCCTCGGCGCGGACGGCTGGCAGGTGTTCTACCTCCTGTTCGCCGCCGGACTGCTCCTCGCGACCTACCTCGTCGTCGAACGCCTCGCCGACGCGCCGTTCGGACGCCTTCTCAAGGGCGTCCGCGAGAGCGAGGACGCCGCCCGAACGCTGGGCAAGGACACCACTCGCGTGAAACTGAAGTCGTTCGCCATCGGCGGGGCCATCGCCGGCCTCGCGGGCGGCGTCTACGCCC
>CAYYSW010000009.1:0-19989 GCA_964474395.1 uncultured Halobacteriales archaeon | reverse complement strand
AGGTCAACCTGGACCAGCTCTCGGAGCTGGCCGTCGCGGAGCGCGACGCCCGCGACGGCGTCCGCGAGTACGAACTCCCGAACGGCAACCGACTGAACGTGCTGGCCGAGGGGCGGCTCGTCAACCTCGCGTCGCCGGTTGCGCTCGGCCACCCCGTCGAGGTCATGGACCAGAGCTTCGGCGTGCAGGCCGTCTGTGTCCGCGAACTCGTCGCCGCCCACTCCGGCGGGCTGGGCGACCGCATCGCCGAGCGCATCCGCGAGCGCCTCGGCCGGACGAACACGCTCGAACCCGCCGGCGACCGGAGCTACGGCGCGGGCGTCCACGAGGTGCCCGACGCGCTCGACCGGGAGGTCGCGCGCATCAAACTGGAGGCCGAGGGCATCGCCATCGACGAGCTGACCGACGTCCAGCGCGAGTACATGGACGACTGGCAGCACGGGACGTAGTCGCGAACCGACCCCGACGACCGGCAGTTCTCCCACGCCGACCGACAGCGGCGCGGTTACCTCGGTGGGTCCTCGATGCCGCCGTACCCCGGCAGGACGAAGTCCACCGCGGCCAGCACGAGGATGGCCGAGAGGATGATGCCGGCCTCCACGACGCTCGTGAGGAGGCCGAGCGAGACGATGAGCGTCGTCGCACACGCCGGGGCGTGGCGGAGGTCCGTCGTGAGCATGGAGACGCTCGTCAGGCCGAGGGCGAGCAGTGCGCTGGCGGCCAGCTGGAGGCTGGGTATCGACATCGCCGGCGGGAGCTGTGTGACCGATAGCCCGGGCGCCAGCAGGTGGTACGCGACGAAGCCGCCGACCACCCCGAAGAGGTGTCCGCCGAACACCCGCTGGGGCTGGCTGGTCGCCGCCGAGGGACTCACCGCCATCGCGTACGCCGACGGCCCGAGACTGGGAAAGAGGTACGGCTGGCCCGTGAGCCACGCCACGCCCGCGAGGCTCGACAGGAGGGTACAGACCCGCCCCGTCGTCCGGACGGCGTCGGCCGTCGTGGGCCGCTCCTCGACCGGTTCGAGGAGTTCGAGAACCGCCCGCTCGAGGCGGTGGAACCGATCGGGGATGGCGCGCTCGACGGAGTCCAGCAGTGACACGTCATCCAATTACGGACCCCGCCTAAAAGGGTCTCCACCTTGCATAGTAGGGGGGAGTCTTCTTTAGGTCCATCCGGGAAGGTATCGGACAGTGCGGCTCATCCAGACACGCATCCCAGCGGACGTCCGCGAGAACGTCCTCGCGACGCTGGACGAGGAGAACATCGAGCACATCGTCGCCGATGAGGGCGGCGACAGCGACGCGATGGTCCTCTACTTCCCGGTCCCCGACGGGGCCGTCGAGAAGGTCCTCGACAGGCTCCACGACGAGGGGCTCGACGAGGACGCCTACACCGTCATCACGGACATCGAGTCGGCAACCACGCCGACGCTGAAGGACCTCGAGAGCAAGTACACCCAGGGCCCGGAAGACGAGGTCGGTCTCTCACACGCCGCCCTGCGTTCGAACGCCCGGGAGGTGACGCCGGGGCGACCGATGTTCGTGACGTTCGCCGCGCTGAGCGCCATCCTCGCCGCTGCGGGTCTGTTGCTCAACTCCGCCATCGTCATCGTCGGGTCGATGGTCATCTCGCCGTTCGCGGGGTCCTCGCTGTCGGCGAGCGTCGGGGCCGTCATCGGCGACTACCGGTCGGTCCTCGACAGCTTCAAGTCACAGCTGCTGGGGTTGGTCGTCGCCGTCGGAAGCGCGACCGTGGCCGCCGCGCTCATCAGGTGGAGCTTCCTCGTTCCGCCGTCGCTGGCCGTCGAGAACATCGCGCAGGTGAGCGCCTTCTCCATCCCGATCGTCCTCACGTTCTTCATCGCCATCTTCGCGGGGGCGGCGGGCGCGCTGGCGCTGGCGACGGACCTCTCGGTGTCGCTGGCGGGGGTGGCCGTCGCCGCGGCCATCGTCCCCGCGGCGGCCGCCGTCGGCCTCGGCATCGTCTGGGTGAAGCCGTTGCTCGCACTCGGAGCGGTCGTCCTCCTCCTGATGAACCTCCTGCTCATCAACGTCTCGGCGTTCGTCGCGCTGACCCTCTTCGGCTATCGCGGGTCGGCGAACGTTCCCCTCCGGGAGTACGTCTCCCTCGACCTCCGGTCGGTGGGGTACGCCGTCATCGGCGCCGTCGTCCTCGTCGCCCTCGTCCTCTCGGTGGTCAGCACCTACCAGTACCTCGTGTTCGTCGAGACGACGAACCACAACATCGAGGAGGTCCTGAACGACGACGAGTACGACGAACTCGAACTCATCAACATGCAGACCGACTACGGCGCGGAGTTCGTCTACCCGTCGGACGAACCCGAAACGGTGCGGGTCGTCGTCAGTCGGACCGGCGACCGGGAGTACCCCGACCTGTCGCGGGCGCTCCAGCGCGAGATCGCCGCCGACACGCCGAGGGACGTCACCGTGCAGGTGCAGTTCGTCGATTACCAGCAGACGACGCCGCAGGGAAGCGACGTCCGGGCCCCGGAGCCGTCACTGGCCGCCGAGGCGAGGCCGCGAGGAGAAGCGGGCGTCGTCTGAGAGGTCGGTCGGCGCGCCGTCGTTCAGTTTCACCCGGCTCTCCAATCGCTTAAGCGTCTCCGGGCGAGAGCGCACACCATGCCGGGCAACAGGAAGGGCGACCGGATGGAGCGGGAACTCGTCAACGAACTCGACGCGCGCGGGTTCGCGGTGATGCGCGCGCCCGCGAGCGGGTCGTCGACGGACCGCGAACTGCCCGACGTGCTCGCCGGGAACGGCGAGGTGTTCTACGCCATCGAGGCGAAAGCCTCCAGCGGGCGGCCCATCTACCTCACCGGCGAGGAGGTGGAGGCGCTGGTCTACTTCTCGCAGAACTTCGGCGCGAAACCGCGCATCGGCGTCCGCTTCGACCGCGAGGACTGGTACTTCTTCCACCCGGCGGACCTCTATACGACCGACGGCGGCAACTACCGCGTCAAGAAGGAGAAAGCGCTGGCCGACGGGACGGACCTCGAGGAGCTCACCGGCGGGCCGAAACAGGCCCGCCTCACCGACCCCGGCGAGTAGTCCCTACTCGGCCGGCAGGGCGGGCGGCGTGTCGCCCTCGTCTCTCACCGCGGGGCACTCCCCCTGCGCGACGAGTTTCTCCAGGCGCGACATCGGGAAGGAGTACCGGCGCAGTTCGTCGAAGGGCGTCTCCGCCTCGCCCGAGAACGGGTAGACGGCCCTGACGACCGGGTCCGACCCCGGATAGTGCTCGTTCTTCGGGTAGTCGGCGATGGTGACGTCCTCCCGGTCGCTCCCGGTGCCGGACCCGAACTCCCCGAGGGTGCGGTTCGGACTGATGACGACCTCGTCGGCGCGGTCGCCCGTCGTCTCGACGACGACGACCACCGCGCCGGTCTCGCGGTCGCGGACCGTCGTCCCCGGCGGGAGGAAACAGCGCTCGCAGACGGCGGGAGCGTCCTCGGGGACGAACGCCTCACGGCCACAGTGCAGACAGTCGATGGCGCGGTGGCCGGGGGCAGGGAGTCTACCCCCCGTGATTTCGAGTGCAACTCGGCGGATGTGCTTGCAGCGCTCGCCGCGCATCTGGTGGTCGGGACAGGAACACCGCGACTCGACGAGGTCCACGGAGTAAGTGTTACCACTATCGCTGTCGACCTCGTAGATACCGCCGCCGAGCGCTGTGACGGCCATTCGCTCCGTCCACGCGCGGGCGGCGCGGGGGTCGAGCAGGCGGGTGTCGGGCGCAAGTGCGACTCGCGGTGACGCTGGTGTGTGTTCGGTTTGCGTCATGGCTGACTGGGTGGAGCGGACGGCTCCGCTTCCAGTCGAAACGTAGGTTCTCCAGACGCTTCAACCGCTCGCTGGCAGGCGCAACCACGCCAGACGGCGGCCTCAGCCCCGGTAGGAGGGGTTCGCGCCCGGCGAGCGCTTCGAAGCGCTTTTGGGGTGACCGCCGGAACCGCGGGACATGGCCAGCGACCGCGAGACGGTGCTCGAAATCGCCGTCTCCACCGTCACCGTCGGGTTGTTCATCGCCGTCATCATCGGCATCGGTGCGACGTTCAACGACGGTGGCCTGAGCCAGCAGGGCGCGCTCGCGCTCATCGGCTCTATCGCCGGGTTCGTCGTGCTGATGACGCTCGTCGCCGTCTTCCTCGCGCGGCGGTAGGCGTCGCTCGCGGCGCTCGCGTCCCGTTCGACATCGACCGGACAGCGCCGGGGTCGTCAGTCGGCCGCCTCGCCCTCGCCTTCGTTCCCGGTCTCGCCGTCGAGGCGCGCCGCGTAGTACGACAGGGGATGGTCGACCTCCGCACAGAGGTCGTCCCTGTCCACGCAGTCGCCCCACGCCTGCATCGTCGCACAGCTCGGCGAGGGGTAGTTGCCCGACCCGTCGCCGGCCAGTCGCTCGGCGGTGTAGGCGAACTGCTCGTCCGAGCGCCCGCAGAGCGCCGTGATGGCCTCGGCCTCCATCCCGAGGGAGCCGAGGAAGGCGACCAGCGCGAACCGCGAGCGGTCGGGCAGGTCCTCGCCGTCCCGGGCGCGTTCGAGCAGGGCGGTGACACACGGCGGGAAGGAGGCGGGGTCGACCCGGTCGAACGACCGGGGGTAGTCGGCGCTCGACAGCGCCGCCGACACCCCGCTCGCGACGCTCCCGAGCGGGTCGGCTATCTCGTCGGGCACCGCGAGCGGGAGACCCTCGGCGACCCGATCCTCGACGGCCTGCCGGAGCAGGTCGTACAGTTCCGTCCGGGAGACCGTCACCCGTCCGTCGCCGAGTTCGCGGCGGACCAGTCGCCATGACTCCCCCTCGGGGGCCAGTCGGAGGTACTCGCCGACGGCCACGCGGTAGTCGTCGTCCGCCGGCCGGACCGCCCGCGAGAGGCCGAACTCCCGGAGGAGGCCGTCGAGCGAGACGTCCGCGTCGGCGCCGACGGTACGTCCAGCCCCGAGCGTCGACTGGCCGCCGCGGCGCTCGAAGTCCTCGACGAAGCGCTCGTGGGCGGTGGCGGCCTCGCTCGCGGCGTACTTCTCGACCGCTCCCGGCGCGTCGAGCAGGGAGACGACGACGCGGGCGATGGGGTAGGAGAGCACCTCGGTCCGGGCGTCGACGCGGCGGTCCTCGGGCGGGTCGACCGTGCCGGCGACGAGTGCGCGCTCGACCCGTTCGCGCCCGCGCGTCACCGCGGGGTGTTCGCGCTCGCGGCTCACGAGGTCGACGAGCGCGACGTCCGCCCGCTGGACGGCCTCGCGGGCACCGTCGAGGAAGGGGTAGCGGGCGTGCCGGGCGTCCATGCCCGTTCGGTCGGAACGGCGGCCGAATAAGCGCCGCGGTGTGCCGGCGGGTCGGCGGGGGAAAGATCAGGCGACGTCCCGACCCCGCAGGACGACCCACGTCACCGCCCCGGCGAGGAGGAACGCCCCGACGGCGAGGGGAGCGCCGGAGGTCCCAAACACGCGGGTCCCGGTGACCGGTCCGACCAGCCACGCCAGCCACCCGGCGCCGACCCCGACGAGTATCGAGAGTGGAAGGCGAGTCCGGCCACGGCGGTACGACAGGCCGCCGACGGCCGTCAGCGAGAGGCCGAGGAGCGCCCCCGGAACCGCGACCAGCAGCGAGAGGCCCCGCACGCAGTCACAGGTCTTGAGCACCTCGTAGACGGTGCCGTCGTACCTGACGTACGACGACCCGTGGCGGAAGTCGTCGTCCCAGGCGGGTTCCTCGTGGACCGTGAGACCGCCGTCGCGGGCCCGGTCGAAGGCTGCCCGCGCGTCCGGTGAGAGGTCCCCGTAGGCCCGGACGGTGGCGTCGGATGGAGCCTCGGTCGGCCCGGCGGTGAGACGGTAGTCCGGGCGGAAGTCGTCGTAGACGGCGAACCCGCTCCAGCCGACCACCGCGAGGCCGAGGACGACCAGCAGGAGGGCGGGGAGGGCACGCTGCGAGGGGAGCGAGCGGGACACGCCGGACCGACCACCCGTGGCGACTCGACTACGCGGGAACGTCGAACGAGGGTCGTCCGGTCCGAACGACCTATACCTCCGGACGGTAAGTGGCGACCAGTGCGGTTCCGCTATCCCTGTCCCGACTGCCGGAGCGCCAACAGCCTCCACGACCCGGACTGTCGCTTCGACGGGACGCCGTGGCACGAGGTCGAACGCGCCTACGCCGACATCGTGGCCGTCCTCTCGGGCGGCGCGACGACGGAGGGGCGCCTGCGGGAGGCGTGCGAGGGGCCGTGGGACGCCCTCCACTCGGCGGCGCTCTCGCGCCTGCGCCACGAGCAACGCCTCCGGGAGACGCCCGGCGGCGCCCTCGAGTTGCTCTCGCCGGCGGAGTTCAAGGAACAGGTCTCCGAGCCGACGATGGAACCCATCCGGACGGTCTACGAGAAGGGGTCGGTGCCGGGCACCCACGACAACGCCGTCTTCGCGCTCATCGCCTACTACGAGATGGTGGGCCTCTCGTGGCCCGAGACGAAAGACAACGTCGTCGCATGGCTCCACGAGTCGGGGACGTGGGCGCGCGGCGGGTTCGAGGAGGCCACGCCCGAGGAACTCGTCGAGTCGAAGCGCCACGTCTACACGGCGGGCTACGGCTGGAAGGAGAAGGCGCGGGCGGCGAAGGCGGTCATCGACCGGTCGCTCTGAACGGGCAGTCGCCTCAGAGCTCCGCGGTCGCCTGCCTGCCTGCCTGCCGCTGACCACCTCCGGGATGACGACCTCGTCTGCACCGGCCCGCAGGGCGAGGGACTCGTACATCTCGTCGCCCACGCGGACGACCAGCCCCACGTCGGGGGCGAGTTGACTCGCCGCGATAGCGATCTGGATGTTGGCGGTCGAGTCGTCGGTGGCCCCGACGAGGGTAGCGGCCTCGCGGACCCGGGCATCGGTGAGCGTCGACTCGCGGCGCGCGTCGCCGTTGACCGTCAGCAGGCCGTCGTCGACCGCACCTCGTGCTGTGCCTCGTCCGATTCGACGACGACGTCGCGGTCGGTCTCGCGGAGCCGATCGGCGATGGTCTGGCCGAAGATGCCGTACCCGCAGATGACCACGTGGTCGGTCGTGTCGCCGATAGTGCGTTCCCGTCGCATAGCGTTGAGTTCCTCGCGTATCCGCCGCCGAACGCCGCAGCGAGCACCGTTTCGCCGATCCACAGGCCCGCGACGACCGGGCCCGTCACCACGACGACGGCGTAGGCCTTGACCAGCCGCGCCGGGCCGGCGTGGTCCTCGAAGTGCAACTCGATGCCCGTGGGGTCGAGCAGCCAGAACAGCGCCTCGACGATACCGACGTCCCCGAGGTGGGCGAACCCCGCCACGCCGACCGCGACGACGCCCGCGAACGCGGCGACCGGACGGGCCAGTCGCCCCAGGAGCGGTCGGCGGACGACGCTCCCGACGAACCCGAGCGGCACATCCATAACTAATCATCATGTCGAATAAGGGTGCCTGCTCGGGCGAGCTCTGCCGCTCGGAGGGGGATGACCGGCCGGGAGCCGAGGGCCGGGAAGTGAGCTCGGCGGCTGAGAATCGGATGCCGGGCGTGGACGCCGACCGGACGCTCAGTCGCTCTGGATGCGGGGCGCGAGCATGAACGTGACGTTGCCCTGTCCCTCGGCGATGTCGAAGTGGAGCTTGACGGGGAACTCCTCGCCGAGTTCGATGGTGACCTCGGCGTCCTTCGGGATGGCCTTGTTCATCTCCTTGAGGTAGTCGAGGCTGAACAGCGAGTGGGCGTCGCCCGGCGAGAGGTCGATGAGGTCCTCGCGGGTGAGTTCGAGGTGGACGTCGTCGGTGTCGCCCTGCGCGTCGACGTAGAACGTCTCGGCCTCGGGGTCGACGCCGAGCGCGATGTGGTCGGAGACCATGTCGGCGGCCTTCACGGCGCGGTCGATGTCGCGGCCCTCGATGACGATCTCCGCGGCGAGGTCCAGGTCGGGGAGGTCGGGTTCCTGACGGATGGAGTCGGGGTCGATGAGCGCGAGGGTGTACTCCAGCCCGTCGAACTCGATGTGGAGCTTGCGGGTCTCCTCGTCGAGTTCGAGGTGGACCAGCTGGTCGCTGTCGGCCATCTTGGCGATCTCCTCCAGGCGCGAGAGGTTGACGCCGATGACGCCGCCGTCGGTCTCGTAGGACTCGAACGCCGCAGTGTCGAGCGAGAGGTCGACCATGCCGACGTTCGCGGGGTCCACGGCGCGAATCGTGAGCTCGTCCTCGTCCAGTCGGATCTTGCACTCGTCTACCAGCACGCTCACCGAGTCGAGCGCCGCCCGGAGCGTCCCCGAGCTCACGATAGCCTTGAACATGTATGCGTGTACCGGCGAGGGGGTAAAAACATAAACGATTCACGCGTGCGCGGGACCGTCGAGCCCCCGGCGAACCGGCCGCTTGGCGGCCGGCCGGGCTCCTTTCCCCCGGGTAGCTTCGCGATGGGGGCAAGCGACAAATGGCCTCCGCGAGTGCGGGCTAACGTGAACAATCCCGACACCGAAACGACGCTGTCGCGGCGTCGCCTTCTCCGGACGACGGGCGCCGGTATCGCCGGCCTGACGGCCACCTCGACGCTCGCCGGCGCACAGGAGGACAACGACAGCGGGAACGGCTCCGACGGGAGCCTCCGTATCCAGACGCGGGGACTCATTCCGGAGACGGACCGCGTGACGAGCGACGACGACTACACCAGCCTCTTCGTCCAGCTGACAGCCCGACTGGAGGAACTCGACGCCGGAGCCGGGGACATCGACTGTTCGTTCATGAACTGGGACCCCGGAGAGACCGACATCTACGAGGCACAGCTCATCGAACGGGTCGGGACCGGAAGCGAGACCATCGCGTCGCAGGTGTACGTCCCACAGGACACCGACCTGACGGCGGGCGACCTCTTCATCATCAACAACCAGCGGAGCTGTTCGGGCCCGTACATCGGCGTCCAGATGGAGAACATCCGAGCGGACGGACTCGACCGGGGGTACACCGAGGTCGGCTCGACGGGCGTCGAGGGCGGCGACAGCGCCGACGAGGGCGGGTCGTCGGGCGCGTTCGGTCCCGGCTTCGGCCCGCTGGCGGCGGTCGGCGGCCTCGTTGGCGGCGCGTACGCGCTGGCTCGGCGGGGCGACGGCGACCAGTGAGGGGAGAGCGAAGGGCGTATCCCGGCCTCTCGCCTACGGTCGGCAAATGAGCCGCAAGAACGACGTCTCCAACTATTCGTCCCGGTCTGGTGTGCCTACTAATTCGTAGCTGGTTGCTGCCGTTCGTCGAAGACGCCATGAGGAGACTCTCGGACGGCGCTACTACAGTCCTCAACGGCTACCAGAACTAACGAATCTACTCACTAAATTCTCCGAGTCGGCTCACGAATCCCGCAGACCGACAGTGAGTTCGAACGCTATCTCGACGGTACCGTCGGTATCCGGCGGGGATGCTTCGCCGGCAGCGGTGTTGTCGAATACGACGTTGATGTCGGTCGGCCCGAGGTCTGCGCGTACGTCGCCGTAACTCGTATCGAGAGCCGACGCGCTCTCGAGCAGTTCGAAATCGTTTCCGCGCTCGAACTCGCGGAACTCTCCACGAGACAGTACTAATACGTCGATATTCGGCCCAGAGCGAACGTCAGCGGTGTACTCGATCTCCGCGGGACTGTCGATGTCGAGCGGGAGATCTCGAAAGTTCCCGCTCAACAGCGTGTAGCTACCCGAGAGCGAATACAGATAGTTCGGAGTCTCGGTTGATGTGGGCGTTCTGTTACCGTCCGAGGAGCAGCCAGCGATACTACTCACTGCGACAACACCCACACCGGTTCGGAGAAGACTCCGTCTCGTCGTATCCATCTGAGTTGGAAGTGCAGCAGTCACGGTTATAAGCCTGTGCCGGAGCAGAGTCCTGTGAGTGATCAGATGATTTCGACCAGAGACATCTCCACGAGTACGGTCGGAACGTTCATTGGATGGAACAGTACCCTCACGGATTCAGCAGTGCCTACGGATGAGCCCAAGTTCTTACTCTGTGGCATCGTTGCGAAAACACGATGATCGAGACTCGAGGCCTCCAGTACACCTACGCTGGCGCTGATAGCCCGACGCTTCGGGGTCTCGATTTCACCGTCGAACGGGGCGAAGTGTTCGGGTTCCTCGGACCGAGTGGGGCCGGAAAGAGCACGACACTGAAGGTTCTTACCGGACTGCTCGATGACTACACCGGGGAGGTGACGGTACTCGATCGCGACGTTCGGGAATGGGGTCCCGATCTCTACGAGCGGATCGGCATCGCGACGGAGACCCCCACGCTCTATCGGAAACTGACCGGCCGAGAGAATCTCGAACTGTTCGCCTCGCTCCATCGTGCCACCACGCGTGACCCGCTGAATCTCCTCGAACGTGTGGGAATCGCTGAGGCGGTAGACCGCCGCGTCGGGGCGTACTCGAAGGGTATGCAGATGCGTCTGAACTTCGTACGTGCGCTTCTACACGATCCCGAACTCCTGTTCCTCGACGAGCCCACTGCCGGTATCGACCCCGGGAACGCCCGTGCTGTGAAGGCGGTCATAGATGACCTCCACCAGCGCCAAAAGACCGTCTTTCTGACCACCCACGACATGACCGTCGCCGACGACCTCTGTGACCGCGTCGGGTTCATCGTCGATGGCACCCTGATGAAGATCGACGCCCCCCGAACACTGAAACTCGAATACGGCGAACCGACGGTTCGCGTCGAATACCGTGACGACGGCGCCCTCGCCGAACAGACGTTCCCGCTGACCGACCTCGGCGACGACGAGGCGTTCGACGACCTCCTGCGAGGTGGCCAGATAGAGACCATCCACACGGCGGAAGCGACCCTCGAGGATGTCTTCATCGAGGTGACGGGCGAGGAACTCATATGACCGACTCTCGACCGGCATATCTCATCGTTCGTCCTCATTCCCGGGAGGTACTCGCGTGACCTCGATTCGGTCGATGCTCGTCTGGGACGCTCGACTCCAAGCCCGCTACGGCTTCTACGCTGTGTACGCCGTTCTCACCTTCGTCTACATCGTCGGTCTTCGGGCGCTGAGTCCGGCGCTACGCACCGACGCGTCGGTACTGCTCATCGTGACCGATCCGACCGTACTCGGCTTCTATTTCATCGCCGCGATGGTGCTGTTCGAGAAGGAGGAAGGGGTCCTCGGTGCCCTCGTGACGTCACCGCTCGGCGACCGCGGGTACCTCATCTCGAAGACCATCACCCTCTCGTTGCTGGCAGTGATCGCATCGATACTAGTCGCCGTCTTCGGTCATGGTTCGAACATCCATCCACGCTTGGCGGTACTCGTCATCGGAGTCTCGCTCTCGGCCACGCTGTTCGTCCTGATCGGCTTCGTCGCGGTCGCTCGCTTCGACTCCATCAACGAGTACTTCATCAGCGCCGCGGGCTGGGGAGCCGTCCTCTTCCTTCCCCTGTTCGGCTACGTCGGCTTCGTCGAGACTCCGCTGTTCTATCTCCTCCCCGCACAGCCGGTGTTGCTCGTCGTCGAAGGTGGGCTTCGCCCAATCGCGGCGTGGCGTCTCGTCTACGCGTTCGGCTACCTGTCGATCGGAAACGTCGTCGCGTTCGTGTGGGCACGGCGAGCGTTCCGTCGACACGTCGTTCGCGGTGGTACACCCGGCCGACAACTCGGCAGGGGTGAGGTTCCCGACTCGACAACCGGACGTGACCGGTCGAGGCTGACTGCTCGAACGCCGTGGGCAGAGTTGCTACTGACGGATCTGCGGAACTGGAGCCGCGACCCGATGCTGGCGGTCGCGGCCATCGGGCCGTTCGCTCTCGCGGCCGTGATACGATTCGGGGCACCAGCCGTGGCGGAGCTGGCGGCTCCCGCAGTCGACTTGCGGGCGTACTATCCCGTGATCACCGCCTCGCTGGTTGCGTTCGGCCCGTCGATCTACGGCTTCGTCGTCGGGATGTTCGTACTGGAAGATCGGGAGCAGGGAGTGCTGGTCGCGTTCCGGACGAGTCCACTTTCGGGGCGCGGCTACCTCCTGTATAGAGGCAGTACGGTCTACGTGCTGAGCGTGGTGGCGACACTTCCGGCACTGGCCGCAGTCGGAGTGGTAGAAATTCCGCCCGTAGTGCTGGTCGGGGGCGTCGTTGTCGGGGCACTCGGCGGCCCGCTCGTCTCCCTCGGCTTCGGGACGCTGGCGTCGAACACCATCGAGGGCATCGCACTCAGTAAGCTCGTGAACTTGGTTGTCTTGGGGCCAGCCATCGTGGTCGCTGTCGTCCCCGAACCGCTCCAGTTCGCGGCCGGCGTGTTACCGACGTACTGGCCAGTGAAAGCCGTCGTCGCTGGCATCCTCGGCGAGTCCAGTTGGGCGGCGTACCTCGCTGTCGGCACGCTCGTACAGTTAGTTTGGTTGACCGGGATCGGTCGATGGTTCGTTAGCCGAGTGGACTAACACGGGCGACTGACCACGGGCAACCCCGTTAATACCGCGAGACACCTCTGAGAGTGCTGATGACCGGAACCAACGATATATCTGGTGTCGACGCACATCGGTCGCGCCCCTCGACGGAGACGAGCTACGGAATCCCCGAGAGCCAAGACGGGATGCTGACGTGGGACTTCGTGACCGAGGCCATGTCCGATGACCAGTTCTACTGGATTACGACGATTCGTCCAGACGGAACGCCCCACGTCCGACCGACGTGGGGCGTGTGGGTCGACGGAACGTTCTACTGTGGCGGTGGCGAGCGAACGCGCTGGGTGAAGAACCTCTCGAGGACCCCTGACATCGTCGTTCATCGGGAGGACGCGGAGGAAGTCGTCATTGTCGAAGGTAAAGCAGAGCGAATCGACGACCAAACGGCAGATGGAGCGTTGCTCGAACGAATCGATTCGGCCTACGAGCAGAAGTACGACGTTCGACACGGAACACCGTTCTACGCCGTTCGGCCGAGCGTCGTGTTCGCGTGGAGTGACTTCCCGACCGATGCGACGCGGTGGGTGTTTGGGAGTGACCGACGGTGAGACAGGTCGCCACCAGCGCACGGCCCGAACCGGATTCGCAATGGCTGGAAGTGGGCCGCCTCGTCCGACTCAGAACGGTTCCCCTCGGTCTGTTGTGCCTACGAACTGAAACCGCAGATACCGCGACGGCCTCGTATCCGGGAGTGGATCTCCTCTGGAAGTCCATCGAGCGGTCGTCGACCGTCGTCGGTAATCGTGTAGAGGCGACCAGTGAACAGGGACGACTACAGCCCTTCGGTGAACTCTCGTTCGAAGTCGTCGGCGTCGAACGCCGCGTCCTCCTCGTGGTCGAACGCCTCGTAGAGTTCCTCCAGCGACTCGTAGTCGGTAGGGTCGGAGAACTCGTTCCCGATCCAGGGTTAGTTGCATCGACGGGTGTTCCGATGTCCCTTTCCGGGTCGACGGCGTCTCTTCCCATATGAACGCGAATTCGCTGGCAGTTCCCACGCGGAACACGTCACGGAATTCGGTGAGGTACGCATGACAGGCCGAGACGACTACTACAACCGCGCGAAACAGCAGGGCTACCGCTCGCGCGCGGCCTACAAGCTGAAGCAGTTGGACGAGACGGCCCACCTCGTCTCGGCGGGCGACACCGTGGTGGACCTCGGGGCCGCACCCGGCGGGTGGCTGCAGGTGGCACAGGAACTCGCCGGCGAGGAGGGGAGCGTCGTCGGCGTCGACCTCCAGCGCATCAAGCCAATCGACGGCGTGGAGACGATTCGCGGGGACATGACGGAATCCGAGACCCGACAAGAGGTCCTCGACCTCGTGGGGACGGCCGACGTAGTGCTCTCGGACATGGCCCCGAACATGACGGGGGAGTACTCGCTGGACCACGCTCGGTCGGTGTACCTCGCGCGACAGGCCTTCGAGACGGGTCTCGAACTCCTCGAATCGGGGGGCGACCTCGTGATGAAGGTGTTCGACGGGCCGGACGTGCAGGACCTCAAGGCGGACGTGGAAGCGGAGTTCGAGTACGTCCGGGAGGTGCGCCCGGAGGCCTCGCGCAAGGAGTCCTCCGAACTGTACCTCGTCGCGAAGGGACGGCTCACCGCGCCCGTCCGGTCGGGCGACGAACTGGAGGTCGAGATAACCGACGTCGGGAGCGAGGGCGACGGCATCGCCCGGGTCGAGGGTTACACGCTGTTCGTCCCCGACACCGAGGAGGGTGACGTCGTCCAGGTGCGCGTCGACGACGTCAAACCGAACTTCGGATTCGCGGAGACCGTCGAGAGCGAGGAGTAGTCGGATCAGTCGCTCGGCGCCGTCCGTGCGTCCCGTTCCCGCTCCCGAACCGTCCTGACGACGGCGTAGACGAACGGCGTGTCGGCGAGCGCGATGAGCAGTTTCAGGAGGTACTGGCCGACGACGAGCGACGCCACCACCGCGAGGGGCAGGGCCTCGCCGACGCCGAGGACGACCGGCGCGAGGAAGAACGCCACGCCGACGAAGATGACGGTGTCGATGAGCTGGCTGGACGCCGTCGAGCCGACGTTGCGCAGCCAGAGGTGGTCGCCGTCCGTCCGTTCGCGCAGCCCGTGGAACACGACGACGTCCCAGTTCTGGCTGACGACGTACGCCAGCAGGCTCCCGACCACGATGTTCGTCGAGGCGCCGAGGACGGCGCGGAACTGGCCGGCGAACTCGGGGTTCGCGGCGGGCGCGAGGATGGTGCTCCAGACCAGCGCCAGCACGACGAAGTTCATCGCGAAGCCGACGTTGACCATGACCTGTGCGGCCCGCTTGCCGTACAGTTCGGAGTAGCAGTCGCTGGCGAAGAACGTCAGCGCGTAGGCCAGCGCGGCCCCCGGCAGGGCGAGGGTCTCGCCGGCGAGGGGCAACGAGAGCGGCGACTGGAACAGCAGGACCTTCGCGGCGGTCAGTTGCGCCGTGACCAGTGCCGTCACGAACAGCGCCGCCAGCGCGAGCGCGGGGGCGGGGACGCCCCGTCCGGACGCCGGGCTACTCATCGCCCTCCAGTCGCCCGTGGCGGGCGTCTATCTCGTCTAAGATGTCGAGGTTCTTGCGGATGGACGCCCGGATGGCGTCACTCCGGTTGACGTACTTCCCGTCGTCGCCGACGTGGGCGTCGAGGTCGTCGAGGAGTTCCCCTGGTATCTCGACGCTTATCTTGGGCATACCCGGGTATTATCGGGCGACGAGGAGAGGGTGTCGGTCCACAGTCGGGGCTCAGTGCGCGCCGTAGAGCCTGAGGAGTTCCCGGCCGGCGTAGCCCGCGACGAACCCCACCAAGGCGCCGCCGAGACAGATGACCGCGACGGTACTGGTCGTGCCGATGGCGAGGGCCTCGCTGCGGCCGAAGAGGACGAACGCCGCCGTCGGCACCACACCGATGGCGAGGCTCTCGACGAGGCCGCCGCCGCGGACGGCGCTCACCGCCGAGACGAGCGGGGGCGTTCCGAGGAGGACCCACGGGAACACCTCGCGGTAGAGGGTGTCGCCGACGGCGCCGCCGGGCAGGACGACGATGGCGACGGTACAGAGGACGAGCGCGGCGTAGACGCCCGGGACGAACCAGCGGCGGGCGTCGTCGTCACCCCGGAGGACGCCCACCGTCGATTCACTCATCGATGTCCTCGGGGGACGCTGCCACCGGCACGACGGGGCGAGCCGGTTACGGGTCGATGGACGCTACGAACCGCCCTCCGGAGTGCTGCTGTAGGCATACGTTCGATGTCACCGTACTGGTTGATAGTCCCTCGGTCGGGAACGTCGCTGTCGAGAGATGTGTGAGCAATCAGCAAAAACCTCCCGGTCCGGTCAGTCGGCGCGTTGACCTGTCGATTGGGGGACACGCCGCCCTCCGAGGGTGTACACCCAGAGGAGTGCGAGACCGAGACCGTAGGCGAACACCACCGGGAGGCCGAACAGGAACATCGTGAACACGCCGCGGGGCGACAGCAGGGCGGCGAGCGTCATCACCGCGACCGTGACCTCCCGCCAGCGGTCGCGCATCGTCGCGTAGGGGACGAGGCCGCCGCGGTGGAACAGCAGCATCGTCGAGGGGATGGTGGCCAGCAGGCCGACGCCGACGGTGGTGAAGAACACCAGCCAGCCGAAGCCGTTGATCTGGTACTTGATGAGCATCGCGTTGTTCACCACGTCGGTGGCGAGCCACGAGATGACCGTCGGCGCGACGACGGCGTAGCCGACGACGCTCCCGGCGATGAGGGCGACGAGCGTCGTCGCGGCCCAGAAGAACAACACGTTCCGGTCGCCCCCGACCAGTCCGCGCTCCTTGAGCGCCGGCCACGCGTAGTACAGGAGCATCGGGATGATCGCCACGGCGGCGAAGATGGTCGATACCTTCACCATGAACACCAGCGCCTCGACGGGGTGGAGCGTGACGATGTCGACGCTCTGGGGCGAGACGGTCTGTTCGAGGCGGTAGACGAACCCGGGGTCGAGCGGGCCGACGCCCCCGGCGACGGGGTTCGTCGGGATGAGCGGCCCCGAGGACGCCGTGACCGCGGTCGGGAGGCGACTCAGGAAGTCCTGCTTGATCTGACCGATGCCGCCCGAGTAGAGCCACCCGAAGGTGGCCGCGAGGACGGTCATGAACACCGCGATGAGTCGGAAAGACTTGGACGTGAGACTGCCGAGGATGAACTGGAGGTCGTAGAGGTAGCCGCCGACGTCCTCCTCGGTGGTCTCGTCCTCGGTGAACGGGTCGACCATCCCCGCCGTCGTGCGGGTGAACAGGCTCCCCTCCTCGGCGTCCTCCCCGTCCGCGTCGTCCGCATCGAAGGTCGTCTCCGCGGTAGCCGCCTCGGCGTCGGTATCGCTCCCGTCCGCGTCGTCCGCCTCCGCCTCGGCGCTTCCCGCGGCGTCGAAGCGGTCGAGGATGAGCTGGGCCTTCTCGTGGTCGCCCGCGGCCATCGCGGTCCGGGCGTGTTCGAGCGAGTCGTCCTCGCTCATGGCGGCGAACACCTCGTCGGGGGCCGCCCGGACGCCGGCGGCGTCGAGTTCGTCGACGTCGATGGCCGTCGGGTCGCCGAAGCTGGCCCGCCGCCGCCGGTCGTCCTCCGACACCTCGCGACTGGCCGCCTGCAGGCAGGTGTAGACGTAGTAAATCGTCGCGACCGTCACCATCACCAAGCCGGCGACGACGGCGGTAGCGGCGATGGCCTGCGGTCGGGGGAGCCCCCAGATGGACTGGACCGTGGGGGGGGAGGGCGGCCGGAACGCGGCGGGGAACAGCGGGCGGACCCGCTGGTCGAAGTAGCCGCCGGCGTCGTAGGCGATGGCGCCGTAGTTGACGGCGACGGTGACGAGGAAGATGCCGACGAGGACGTACCAGTTGTCGCGCACCTGAGCACCGAAGTCCAGTCCCGCGCTCCCCCGCTTGGTGGTGACGACGAACTTCGCCAGCCCGAGGCTGAGCCAGTACAGCACCAGCAACGGCACCGCCCACATGATCTGTGTGAAGGGGTCGGGCGGGGAGAACAGCGCCCCGAAGACGAAGATGGCGACGACGGCGTAGCGCCAGTTGTCGCGGAACGTCTCGTAGGGGACGATGTCCGCGAACGAGAGTGCGGACATCACGAGAGGTAACTGTGCCGCGAGGCCGAACGAGAGCGTGAGGAAGAGGACGAACTCCGCCCACTTCACGATGGAGTAGGCGGGGGTGAACCCGGAGGCGGTGGCGTTCGAGGCGAGGAACTGGAACATCACCGGGAAGAAGACGTAGTAGCCGTAGGCGATACCGAGGGCGAACAACACGGCGGCCATCCCCCCGAGGAAGACCAGTTGCCACGTGGGGACCTTCTGGGCGGGCCACCACCCGCGGCGACGGAGCGCGTCCCGCGAGAAGTAGATGAGCACGGGGAATGCGAGTATCGCGCCGACGATCATCCCGATTTTCGCCTGCAGGAGGATGACGTCGAAGGGCGTGATGGCGTTGAGAGTCGCGCTGGTGTTGGCGATGAGGTCCGCCCGGAGGCGCGCCCAGCCGAAGTAGTAGAGGTAGAAGATGGTGCCGAGCAGGCCGAACAGGAACACGAGCGCTACCTTCTGGAGATGGCTCTGTGCCGCCCGGAGGACCTCTCCGACGGCGGCTCTACCGTCTGCTATGGCACGCTTCGTACCGTCGTCGATAGCGCCCGACACACCCGACATAGCCTATTCGTCGCTATCAATCTTTTCCGTCGCCATCGGGTGAGAAGGCTTACAACGGCGCGGTGACCTACAACCGGGTGATGAGCGACGACGCGCGTCGTGAGCCCGACGGCGACGAGGAGGGCAGCGACGCGGACCGCGAGGACGCCCCTGGCCCTCCAGGTCGAGACGACGCCCCGGAACTCACGCCCGAAGAGGAGATACGGGTCGAGGAGCTCCGCAACCGTCGCGACTTCGGCCCGGAAGACGCCTTCACCGACGAGGAGCGCGCGGAACTCGCGGAGCTCACCGGGAGGGCCGACCCGACCGACGGGGACGTCGCGGGCGACGACGCGGACGCGAACACGGGCGCCGACCCCGACCCCGACGCGGACGTGGACGCCGATACGGACGCGGAGAGCGTCGAGGACGGCCCGGAATCGGACGACGACGCGCCCTCCGTCGACGGGTCGCTCCCCGACTGGGTCCAGGACGACTCGATACCGGAACTCGAGACGTACGCCGAGAAGCGGGAGGCGGAGACCCCCGAACGCGAGGACCGCGAGGACCCCGACGCCGAGGAGGACCTCGACCCCTCTCTCGCCGACCAGGGCATCGACTGGGACGCGGAGGATGGGGGCGACGAGGCCCGCGCACAGTCGGACGGCGGCGCGACCGTCCCCGACGCGGAGACGAACGTCGTCGGGCAGGGGTACTCCTCGGAGGTCAGTGACGACTACCGCGGCGACTTCGACGACGACGACTTCGGCGGACTGGAGGGTCCCGAGGGCGACCAGGAGATGCCCCTCGCGGACCACATCGAGGAGATGGTGCGACGCCTCGGCATCGTCATCATCGCCATGTCGGTGGTGAGCGTCCTCGTCCTCCCCTTCTCGGTGGACCTCATCAACTTCATCTGGTACTCCATCCTCGGCAACGTCCAGGACGTGCCCAACGCGCCCCACGTCTACCGGCCGCTGGCGCTCGTCCTCGCCCGCCTGAAGGTAGCTACCCTCGCCGGGTTCGTCGTCGCGCTCCCGGTGTTCGTCTTCCAGACGTACCTGTTCATGCGCCCCGGACTCTACAGTCACGAGCGGCGCTACTACCTCGCGGCGGTGCCGACGAGCCTCGTCCTCGCCTTCATCGGCGTGGGCTTCGCGTTCTACCTCGTCCTGCCGGCGCTGTTCTCGTACTTCGTCAGCTACACGACCGGGGCGGCGGCCATCGCGTTCGGCCTGACCGACACGTTCGGCCTGATGTTGCTCATGATGGGCTTCTTCGCCGCCGTCTTCCAGATACCGCTGCTCATCATGCTGGCCGTGATGATGGGGCTGACGACCCGCCGCTGGCTGGTCCAGCGCCGCCTCTACTTCTGGGGTGGCTTCCTGGGCGTCGCGCTCCTGTTCAGCCCCGACCCGACCGGGATGGCGCCCATCATCGTCGCGCTGACGATGGTGATGCTGTTCGAGGGGACGCTGCTCCTCCTGCGCTGGACCGGACGCTGACCGCCCTGTCCTCGCCGCTCGCCGTCCTCGTAGAGCCCGTCGAAGGAGAGCCGTCTAGCTGGTCGGGTAGTCGGCGTCGAAGACGTTCGTCACCTCGCCGTCGGGGGCGGAGTCGTCGTGGACGTCAGTCGCGTCGTCCCCCTCGCCGGCGGAGTCGTCGGCGGGACTGACGCTCCCGGTGGCGTACCCGCCGAGGTCGAGGGTGACGTGCTCGAAGCCGATATCCGAGAGGTGTTCCTCGGCGGCGGTGGCGAAGTCGGGGGCGAGAGCGCGGTCGAGTTCCTCCGCTCCGACCTCGATGCGCGCGAGGCCGTCGTGGTCGCGCACGCGGAACTGCTCGAAGCCCC
>CAYYSW010000008.1:6049-20512 GCA_964474395.1 uncultured Halobacteriales archaeon | reverse complement strand
ACTTGTTCGAACAGTCACCACGAGCGGTCAGCAGAAAACGCGGTTTACGTCATCGGCTGAAGAGTAACCGGACGAGCGTACTAACTGAATGATGCACGCTCTCTGTCTACCGTTCGACCCGTGCCACGGGTCTTCCAGGCATCAGAACAGTCGATTGCACTCAGAAGTGTGACGGTGCGAGTTCGTCGAGTATCGCGGTTGCAACATCGGAGGCGACCGGTAGCAGGAGGGCGGTCACACCAGCAGCCACTAACGCCTGTCCTGCCTGTCGCATCGGACGCTCCCCGAAAACCGCGAGAACGACACCGATACCGAAGAAGAGCAGTGCAACGATTCCAGCTCCGACAGAGAGGCTTGACCCTGCAAGCCAGATGACCAGTCCGAGAAGCAACCCGGTGAGAGCGGGCTGTTGTCGGAACGACTCGATATTCACCAAGAAATGACTGACAATAGATATAATAAGTCTATCGGGGAGTAGAGGTTGACAGAGTACCTCGGCTACAGTCACCTCACGGTGCAACACAGACGCTCTCTGTCTAACAAACACGGCAAACAGTGAGCGAGGGTTGGTTTCAGACTGAATCGCAGTGACGCAGCTGGTAGAACCGTGCCGCGTGTGTAATAGACCTGACTGTTATGCAAGTTAAGTACACTACCACTGAACACCATATTTATTGTATTTCTGGAAGGTATTGGTTTTGATCTGATAATCGCCTGCTTTGGCTTGCTGTTCTTGCTCTTTCCGGAGCAGACTGCTCGTCTGCGCTAACGCCATGCTCGTGATTTGACACCGACTGAAACGAGAATTTTGGGGATACGCTTGACTGGGTTGGTATTCCTTGCTACGGATATCGCCGCAGTGTTCGCATACTAATCGCTGTTGCAAGATGCACGTTTTCTATTTTCTTTTGATTCCTGTTTAGTTTCAACTTCCACAGTCAGTAGACGATATTATTCCACCACCTTGCCTGATTGCGATATTGATTCCCAATACATTTTCGCACAGTTCTGGTTTTTGATAGCCTATCCGTTCAACTCTCCCATTAAACTGAACCACTATTGTATCGGGCACTTGGTCAAGCTCTGCTTTGGAATCTGATGTTCCTGGTTCTAGTGTATAGCTCTCCGATAATATAGATTCACTATCAAGTAGAGCTTCTATCTCAATCTCTAATTGCTGAGATGTCGAATTCGACACCATTAGCTCAATTGAACTGTCCGATATTCGTGAGCAACCAGCCGAAGAACCTATAATTCCTACCAACGTGAACAAGTACCTCCTCCGGTCCATCAGCATATCGATAAACCCAGGCTACAAAAAGTTTTACCTTAGAATAATAGGAATGTTTATATTATTGGACTCTATTGATTTGTTGGTGACAAAGATTGGATAACAACAATGCGGTCACTCGACGAAAAGCAATAGTTGCATTAGGTGCCGTAGCAGTTGGAAGTACAGTCCCAAGTATTGGATCCGCTAAGAGTCCGGAGAATGATGAGGAAAAGTTCCGTAAACTCATCGCTATTGCTAACAGAATTGGTGAGAAACAGGGTGCAGAGCGTCGCCAACAGTTCCTCCGTACTCATGGAGTGAAATCAACGAAAGCGAATGTCGTTGCTCCAATGATGGGGCCTGCGGAAGAAACCAAAAAAACGACGAAATCACCACTCAAAAGTTCGATTGTATAGAACCAGAAGATTACTGTGACCTTGAAGTGAAGGGATCTATCGACTGTAGACTCTCTCTAGATTTGTATACTGATTACAAATCATACTGGTATTATGCTGCGACGTTCGGTGTTCGACTCTACTACAAAATGTATTCGTACGGGAGTGACATTCTCCATGGCCCTGAATCACCAGTTGATGGTCTTGGTATTCAATGGGGTCGAGACGAATGGGACTTTCGTAATCAGAATTCGTACGACTCGATAACTGAGGCTTCACACATATCCTGGGATAACGGTAGCCAGCAAGGAGGCGATGGTGTTGGCTGGTTTGTTGATGATGTGCAAATGTGTAGAGACAACGGCTACACAGGAACTGCTAGCAACACCAACTATGGTTGGACGGACAGAGAACATGTAACAGTATACCTGAACCAGGGGCCAGATCACGTTAGTGGCCGCTCATACATCTCCGGTTCGTACACTCACAGTTGGTCGGGTACCGCTACTGGTCTCACACTCTCGTACCCATTTGGTATTGGATTGACTGGTAGTGGGAATATCAAGCAGCAGGATTTAGCAACCGACCTCAACGTGCGTGATCTGAAAGTGTACGCTCAGGACGCAAGCTGAACAAGCCAGCATTCAATTTAGCAATTATGTCCTAATCAGTAGTGCGTAAGTACCAATTAAAATTCAAAATTCTCTCGTCATAAATCGCATTGTAGAAAGACTATCTCGCATCACAACCAAGCTAGATTACCGACTCTCGTTTTCACTATACCTCCCGTCAAGCAGTCTGCTTGAAGCGCTCGTCTTGTTCAACATCTTCAGCCGACTCCGTCCAGATTCCCAGAACCTTGAAATTACGAATAATAAGAACTGCGTTTCCCCTTTGATTCGCACTTCGGAACCAACAATTCCACATTAACGTATATTGTTCAATTCATGTTCGAAGTGTTCCATACGCTCGCTCATCTACACGACGGGGTCCTCAAGTCTGTTCTCAAGGGTTCAAGGCGACGGTCGACTTCTTCCTTACCAACCATTTACACAGGGTAGACCAGTATCCGAGATATATTCTCGATCCGAACGAACCGATAGCCCAATCGCGGAGGTGGACCCGTATCCCCGGCCAACTCGCACCCGTTGCTTAGCATAAACCCCTGACTGGGCTGCGAGAAGTCTGTTTTGTCGCTTGGTAGATCCATGATCTCTGTCTAACGATACTGATAAGCGAGAAACGAGCGGTACTACCAACTTGGGAAGGTAATCAAGCGCCAAGAGGTACACAGACAACTTCGTGCGCGTGGGTAGCCGCTGTCTCGCAATGGTGATTCTCATTTGAGACGAACCGAAGATATGAGTATAATCGAAGGGCTTGGTGAAGTCGCGTTCCGGACCGAACGGTTAGACGAGATGTGCAAGTTCTACGGTGAGGTACTCGGACTCGACCGAATCGACGACCCACCTATCGAGAACGCCGCATTCTTCCGAGTCGGCGACGGTATCGCCGGCCACACGCAGGTGCTCGTTCTCTTCGACCGGTCGGGCGCCGGGGAGTACATATCTCCGGATAGCGAGCGGACGACAGTCGACCATATCGCGTTCGGTGTCTCTCAGGCTGGGTTCGACACGGAGGCCGAGCGACTGGAAGCACTGGGCTACGAACTCAGCTACGCCTACCACGAATGGATCGAGTGGCGATCGCTGTATCTGCTCGATCCCGATGGCAACGAAGTCGAACTGGTCTGTTTCGACCCTACGGAGAACTGAACGGAGACGCCTGCCGATGAGCTGACGCTCTCAGCGTACCGAACGGTCCGACCGAGAAGTGCTGTGAGTTTAACGGCAGTCAGCCGATGATGACGCGAGTGGCCCCCGTCGCCCGGTGTGAAACACCTATCCAGACTCATCGCGTCCGAACGCCTGCTTCGCTCGCCCCCATACTCCGTGTGACTCACGCGCCTGTGCATCGTCGCGAAAGGTCTCGATGGTCTGCTCGCGGTCTGTGAGGTCGGCTTCGAGTTGTTTTACGGTCGCTCGGAGTGACTCGACTCGTTCATCAGCATCTTCGAGCTCCGTCTCAAGCCGGTTGACCCGCTCGCGAAGTAAGTGATTGCGCTCGACGAGATAGGCGTGACTCCGGTCGCCTGGTTGTGTAGCGTCGCCGACGCGGTCGGCATTCCCCGCGTTCTCGGAATTACCCGTGTGCTCGGGATCATAGGCGTCAGTCGTCACCTGCAGGGCACGCTCAACGGTTCGTTCACCGTAGGTCGCCCCATCAGCGTAATGGACCTCATCCCACTTCCTCCGTAGTAAACCGGATTCGCGGAACAATCGGTCGACACGCCGTCCGTCTCGACTGGTCCAAAACGCCAGCAGGCAGCACAGCGCCATGTCGGCTTCCGAGTGGCTGTCGTATCTACTGGTGTTGCCCCGCCACAATCGTGTGAACTTCTGGCCGTTCTGTGCT
This sequence comes from uncultured Halobacteriales archaeon, assembly GCA_964474395.1. Classification (GTDB taxonomy): domain Archaea; phylum Halobacteriota; class Halobacteria; order Halobacteriales; family Haloarculaceae; genus Halomarina. The sequence goes on along the minus strand of CAYYSW010000008.1, from coordinate 16,369 downwards.
GACCGGGCTTTCTCCAACAACTCCTCGTCTGAGAGGCCGACTCCCCCTGACGAGTCGGTTGTAGCGGCCGGAGGCACTGCTTCCAGTGACTCGCCACCAGTATCTTCGGTAGCCTGGGCGACATGCTCGCGGTGAACGACTGCGAGCTCTTCCGTTCGTTTGTGAATCGTTTGCTGGCGGCCGAGATACGCTCCTGTGACGGTGAAGTACCGTGCCGTCTCGTATAGTTCGACATCACCGTGACGATTCCGACCTGCAGGCAATGTTCCACGGACTAGGACGTGGTACCCAGTTCCGGACGGACTTACCTCCGTGTAGGAGTTGAGGGTCTCGATGATTTCGGCGGCCCACTGCTCCGGCTCGCCTGACTCGGGGTCGCGACAATCGTCGAGGTCAATCCCCACGAACGGGTCTTCTTCGGTAAAGACGAACCCAACACCGGCACTGTCGCCACTCACGACACCGTTGGCTGCCTCTTCGAACGTTCCCCACGTCTCCGGGTCCGTCGTGGACGCGTACTGCCCCGTCGACGGATTAATCGGAATTTTCGTCTGCTTCCCGTCGCGTTCCTCGGAGCGCCACCCGACCCACTGCCCATACCCAGTCAAGCCGTCAGGAACATCTGCCGCCGATGGCAGCTCACCAGTCATCGGAGGCCCCCGCTACGCTCGATGTTGTGGGCGCTACTCTGTTGGGACTATACTCCGGGTCCGACTGCTGACTACGACCAGTACTGTGTTGTTGATAAGACATGTCGTCCGCCATGTTCGAGACGGGTCGCTTAGGTGACGACCCGCCCATTCGGGTCGCCTGATAAACTCCACCGAGCGGTGGGAGTTGTAGTTCAAAAATCTGAGAAACAACCTCGCGCCGTGCGGCTCGTTTCGAAGAGTTGATTATAGCCTCTCGATGGGTATTCTCTGTCGGAGATTCATGGACAGGCTGTATTAGGGCCGTAATCGCTAAGGCCGTAGTTCGATTAGCACTGCATAGAATCTCTCTATGGAGTCTGACAGATCGGACGAGAAATCGCCACTGTTCGAGCAAATCGACGACAAGATGTCTGAGGACCAATCGAAGCTCCTCGCGACGGTTCACGCTGCTGCGGATGGGATGCCGACTGGTCAGTTGCGGGAAGCCGTCTCGATTCCCTCTGGCAGTATGCACTACCACCTCACTCGGCTCGAAGACTGGAACCTCATCGAGGTGGTCGCTCGTCAGTCGGAGGGTGGTGGCTCGCCCTCGAAGGTCTGGGACACGACCGAGCAGGGCACCACCTATCTCGAACGCCCTGGGCCTACCGCTCCGACGACGTTTCACGATCTGGTCACACACATCGAAGATCTCGAACGAGACCTTGACCGACGCGAGGAGCGTATCGAGTCGTTGGAGTCTGACGTGCAGGACCTCAAGAGTGCGTACAACACGCTGGCGACGGCTGTCGAGAATCAGCTCCACGACTAGAACCTCCGGAAGCGTGTCTCATCGTCCGTGTCGTCCTGACTGCTCTCAGAATCATTCACGGAATCATTGGTTGATGAACTACTGCTGTCCCCGATTTCTCCTGCTTCGTCCTGCGCAGTATCGGTAGAGAGGGATTCATCCCTGAACGCGTCGACGTCACTGAATGGTACCGTCTCGCCATCGTGAAACAGGCCGAGGTCCTCGGAACCCGTCGTATCAGGCGGGGCGACTATGATGTGCCAGTCGTCGCTCGATGGTGATGGCCCATCGAAGGCATACTCCGGTAAGAACGGTTTCTTGACTGGAACCCAGTCGTCCCCCTCCGAGTCGACTGTCGCACTCGTGGCTGGATACCGATCTGGTTCATCGAACACGGCATCTGCGGTTGGGAACCGAGCGATCTCACTAGTCCCATCTGAAAGTCGGTACTCACCATCCCTATCCCGCGTCCAGACGCTCTGGTCACCAGTCGCTGGTCGAAGCATCAGGTCGCCGTCGATTCGTAAGTCACGATGATTGTAGAATCGCCGGCCCGCTTCCATGCCGTGGGTCGTACAGAACGGTGGGTCGGTCAGCGTGTCCCTGATTATCGGCGCGGTCGATGGACGACAGACGAACAGGCAGTTGCGCTCTTGATTCGCTGCCTGGGCGAGGTTGTGGAGTGTTCGGGCTGGTTTCGTCGTACCGGTCGACGATTCAGCCTCCAAATGAAACGTCCCAACGTCAGTCAAAACTGCGAGGATGGGATGCTCCTTGGCAAAGCGATCGAACGCCTTCTCCATCGCCGCACGTTGCTCTCGAAGTGGCGTTGTCGTGGACGTCTCCTGCGTCGACTGGATGTCGACGAGCGTTCCTACACCGTCTGGCTGAGTCTCACCAGTCTGTTCGAGTAAATCGATTCGCGCGCCGAGTGCGGTCAGCGGGCCATAGACGTCGCGTAGTATTTCCCGGTGCCTCGGACCACCACTGTTCGCAGCCGCACCGGTCTGAAAGATTGCTGTCGCGCCAGCCTTGGTACACCTGAGGTAGACACCATCATCCCGGGTTTCACTCTCGACGTACTCTTCAGGGATGTCGTCGACGAGCGCCCAGAGCTGACTACGATGCTCGACAGCGATATCGAGATAGTCGATGATACGGTCGGCAGATGTGTTCGCTGCAACGTACCTGTCTACACCCCCGGACTGTAACGCTTCGTCGTAGAGCGCCTTACACACGCGCTGCCGGCGCTCCTCAGTGGCCGGGATGCGTGGTGTATCGCCTGGCTCGTCGTCGGGCTTACTAACGAGACCAGTCGAGGAGCTTTGTTCGTAATCAATATCGTAGAAGTGCGATTCGCCTTTTTGCTGCAGCGCGGTCGGTCGCTCTGTCCCGTTGCGAGAGATGCTGCGGCGTTTGAACCACCGGAGATCCTCATCTGTCATCCCGGCTTCACCGGTAACCTCCCGACGCACCTCGGCAGTCGGCGGGAACGCATCGACTTTGTAGGAGTGGGTCAGTTCGTCTTCGCTGTCGTGGGTCCGCATGTAGAAACGATATTTCGAGAGATTAGTGAGATCCTCCCAGTCGACGTCCGGTGAGTGCTGGGCCTGAATCAGCTTCGCGTCGCGTCGTCCACCCGGATTGTACGTGATGAACGTCTCACACTGGTTGGCAATCGCCTGCGCGACCCGGTCGGGTAGTTGATTGGATGGGTTCTGACACGCAAGCGTGAGACAGAAGTCGAACGCTCGCGCCTCTGAGAGGATCGAGTGAATGTTCGACTGCTTCGTGACGATCGAGTCGAACTCGTCGCAAATGACGTAGAACGGAGGCGAATCCGTCGACTCACGGGACGCAACCCATGCCCGCCGAATCAACGCCGTGGCGAACAGGCGCTTTTCGGTCTCGCCAGAGGTGGGAGCATTTCGGACGACAACCACCTTCCCCTCCTCGACGACATCTTGGAGCGAGACTGTCGACTCGGTTGCGCTGATGAGATTCCGAACGGCGTCGTTCTGAATCCACTGGTCGAGTCGGCCAGCAAGGGGTTCGAGGTCCTCCTCTTCTTTCATCCGAATCCGCCGGGCCGCCTCCTCGATGAAGTGAATCCGTTCCTCGCTCATCCATTCATGGAACTGCGCACGGTTCTCGGGGCCCGCACAGCAACACGCGAGATCAAGGAGTGTACAGGTCCGCTCGGATTTGGCCATCCCACGAATGAGCGTTCGAGAGACCCTGTTCATCAGCGCTCCCCAGTACTGATCGTCGCCACCGACCTGTGCCATCATCGCGACCAGATCATCACAGAGTGCTTCGACGGCCGATGAAAACGCTTGGGAGTCCGGCGGTGCATCAGTCGGCACCTCAAGGAAGTTGAATCGCACCTGCTTGTCGAAGTCGTCACTCAGGTCGACGAAGACGAACTCCTCGGGGTCACGGTCGGACGGCCACTCCCGAATGAATTCGTCGGCATCAACACCCTTCGGGTCGAATACGAGAGCGCCATGGCCGCGTTGCATGATCTGTGAGACGAGATTCGTTAAGAATGTCGTCTTGCCCTTGCCTGTGCCACCGCCAACGAACGTATGCGTGTTGAGCGTCTCGGGCGTGATACCTGCCTCGATGCCGTGCTTTCGGCCGAAACCGAACCAGTAGGGAGTAGCGGGATCGTCGGAGTCGAGCATCGCGAGCTGCTTCTCCCCGGTTGAGGCTCCCGCAACGTCGCACGCTTCAAAGTCGAATCGTGGAGTTCCGGGCGGGATGCCCTCGCCAGGTTTCGACAGCGACCACCGCATTTTGTTCGTGTTGACGTGGTCGGCCTCGGGGACATTGACTAAGCCGGCGACCTCCCGCTGGGCCTTCACCATTCCCGAGTCAACGAACTCCCGGCGGCCGGCTCGCTCGAGCATCTCAGTGAGTTCCTCGTCGGCAAGTGGCTGTGGCGCGAACGTTTGTTCTGAGGTCGATTCGTAGAAATTCCGGAACATCCCGGCCGTCTTCGACGCGCGGGTGACAGCTTCATCAGGATCGTCTGAGACCGCGACAACCCGAAGGCAGAGCCGCCAGCCTTTCTCGCCCTGTTGCTCTTCGAGTAGTTTCGCAACTTGCCGGTCAACTGTGGATGGGTCATGCTCGATTACCTCGTGCCCGACACCGGGAATAAATCGGGTGACGGCCCCCAGAACCGGGAGATTTCCGATGGGAAGTCGGTGTTTCTCGTACCCTGGCTGTTTGAGGTTGTGCGAGAGCGTTCCGATACTCGGCGCATCGGCGGTGTCACCGTCGTTCGCGACGCCGTAGCCGTCGGCGATTCCTCGTGTCCAGTCCCGTGCAGCCGGTTTGAACATGATCTGGACGGCGACATCCGCGTCAGCCGCGCCCTCCTCCTGGGTGCCTACCATCTCCTCGAGGATACTTCCGGTGGGATCGGTCCGAAAGCCTGGTAGGTCGACGTTCTTCAGCGGATAGAGGCAGTATCGACGAAGGGCGAGTCGCGCCCCAGCGACGTACCGCTCTGTGCCGTCGACGCTTGCCCCCGGAAGGAATGTCGCCTCTGTCGTGTCGACGTGCGAGTCCGGGTACTGTGTCTGCAACTGTCGCCGAAGCGTTCCGGCGAGTCCATCTGAGCCAGCGAAATATTGTAGCGTGACGACCCGTTCGCTCTGTGGCGTCGGCGCAGCATATCGCATCTCGAAGGCGTGGGCCGGACTCACGTTCTTGGCACGCCCCCGGAACCGTGGTGAGTTGGTCTCAACGGTGTGCAGTGCTTCGAGGACATCGTCCATCGCCTCGATACCGCTGTTGTCCTTGTTCGGTCGTACCGTCACAGCCGGTCGCTGCACTGAGCCAGCGAGCACGTTAGCGAGGTCGGCATCGACCGACGTGGCCTCGTAGCCGGTCGACTCCTCGGTGTGCTGGTCGCGGACGCGGTCGAACACGCTCACGTGTGGTCACCCCCGTTCGTACGTCGCCGAGCGTGCCAGCGCGCTTGCAGATACTCGTCGAACTCGCCGTGCGTTTCGGGATTGTACTCGATGATAAGCAATTCCAGAGATGGCAAGCGAACTTCCACGTGGTGCCACCCTTCGCGTTCCTCAAACGCCATCAGACAGTCGGTGTAACCTACGTCATCCTCGCCCCGTTTCGCCCGGCCACGAACGAACTCCGATTGTGGCGCGTTCAGTCCGTACGTTGCGGCCGTTCTGTCCGTGAGATCCTCGGTCGCGAAGAACGTCGTCGCCGTGGTCTGCCCGCGGATTGCATCGAGGTACTCCTGGATCTCATCGGTCTTTCCGTCGGCGAAGTCGGAGGGATGCTGCGAGACGAACCAGAGCCCAGCGTCGTAGTGGCGCCAGTGGCGAGCCGCTTGTTGGAGCCACGCCAACATCTCCGGGCTCTGCAGGAGATAGTGTGCCTCGTCGATGACAAACACGGCAGGTCCATCGGACCGTTTGATGGCCTGATAGACCTGCCCGAGCATCAGCATGAGCATCGTGCTCTTGTCCGCGGCGGCCCCGAGGCCCTCGATCTGCTGGAGATCGAGATACGACACCTCGCCGGGTTCGATGCGTGCTTCGGTTTCGCCAGTGAGTGCTCGCATGTCACCGTCTTCCTTGAAACCGGAAAGTCGCCGGAGAAGCGGCCCTGCGTTCTTCTCTATCTCCTCTTCTTCGAGACGCGAGGAGACGTACTCTCCGGGGTGCTCGCCCATGTCGTCGACGGTCTTTCGGAGGTCCGCCATCGTCGGGCTGTTCTCCGCCCGATGTGTGGAGGGGTTTCGAGGATCGACACCGGCCGATCGGTAGGTCTCTCGTACAGCGTCTTTCACCAGTGGCGCGAACGCATCTGCTGTCGCCCGGTCGTCAGCGATCACGTCGAGGACGAAGTTCACTGCCTCCTGGAACTTCATTTCGAACGGCGCGACGTCGAGCTGCTGGAGTACCGTCTCGGGCGTCTCCTCGATGTGAAGCGGGTTGATCGTCTGTGTCCCGTCGAGGGTGATGCGCTCCCCGTTACAGAGTTCAGTCAGTCCGGCGAACTCGCCCATCGTATCACAGAGGATGAGCGTCCGATCCTCTCCCTGTGCCCACCAGCGCAGCGCCTTCTTCTCGACGAACGTCGTCTTCCCACTGCCGGAGTCACCGCACACAAGCTGGTGAGCGGGCCCCGGATCAAACGGGTCCGGTGCGACTGCCGAGCCGTTACTCGCGAGACGCCCGACGAGCACGCCGTCATCCTGTTGAATCGTGGGTGCAGCCGGCGGGAATGCCGCTGCGATCGTCCCGGAGAGCGTGAACGTGGAACGCTCGCGGTGTGACCCCTCGGCGTAAGCGTCACGACCGAGCGGACCGGCCGACGTGAATAACTCGTCCTGACGGTGGGGGGATGTCACGGGTGTCAGCTGTGCTGGCGAGCGTTCGAGGATACTGGTCACGTCGTCACAGCTGTCCTCGAGTGCCTGTCGCTTCGTCACGTCGAGCGAGAGGTCCGACTCATCAAGGAGCCCATCAGCGAGGTATTCCTCGGCACGTTCGAGCGCTCGGCGCGTCCCTGCTCGGACCGTCACGTACCCAGTGAGATCCCACGCTTGCGCGGGTGTCTCGTGGAGGAGGATGAACATCTTGGTGTAGGGGTCCATGTCCCGCTCTTCGAGCATAGCCGTCACGTCGCTCGCCTCTTTTCGCTCGGCAATATCGGCGTCTACCTCGCCGATGCGGTCCTTGACGGCGCGCATCGCCCCGTCTTTCGTCCGCGGTTCGCACCGGAGGTTCACCTCGACATCGACACCACGCATGGTGTAGAGGTCTCGAAGGAACTTCTCACGTGGTTCTGTGGGCCATCCGGCAATCCAGTAGGTGCGGGCGTACTGCTCACCGGCGCGCACGTGGCCGTCGCCCACGTCGTACGTACCTGCGAGAAGATCGGCTACATTGGGTCCGTTTTGTTTGGGACGAGTCTCGACACTGTCAGCAATTGGCGAGAGTAGTCCATCGCGGACGCGAGACAGCAACGAGGCGTCAGCCGATTCGTCCGCTCCAAGCGCTGGATCATCGCCCGCGTCGGCATATGCATGTGTACTCGATGCGATTGACCGATCGTCGTTCGCGGTAACTTCGCCTCCGTCGGGCGTGGCCCGTCCGTCTTGGGGCACTTCATGACCGATAGGGGAAATCGCCCCCGGTGCAGGCCCTGTGACGGCTGCTGTGCCACCGTCGCGGTCCTCGTCGCTCGCGACAGCACCGGGCTGGTGGGGAGCGTCGGTTGCGGGGTCAGTACTCCCGGCTGGCTCTCCGGCGTGGGGCCACACGGCAGCATCGATCGCTTGTGTCACGTCCGTTTCGTCGAAGTCGTGAGTCGTCCCAGTCCACCGACGTGCGACGATCATCGCGAGTTCCGCTGAACCGACGCTCGCAGTCTCAACACCGGGGGGTTGCTCGAATGCACCACCGAGCGTGTCTAACCGATCCCGGACGTCCGCCTGTTGCCGGCGCCGTCGAAGGACGGCGAGTCGTTCCTCGTCAACGTCCTGCGAGTCGTCGAACGACGGAAGCTCGACGTCTTCGGGAGCGACCGAGACGACGATGTAGTGGCGCCACTCGCGGGTCTCCCAGAGCTCCTCGGAGGCCGTCGTCTCCCACCCGACGAGGTTGCGGAGATACTCGCGCATCCAGCGCCACCGATCACCAACATACGTGCTATACCATGCGTGTCGGTAGGGCGCCGTCACCTCGTCCGGGTCGAACTCGAGACTCGTCGAATAGAGCCGAAACGAGATGTCCGCCACGTCCTCGTCGAGCGCCGTCCGAAGCCGACCGATCATCGGCCGTGCCTCCGCATCGGTTTGCAGGTCCGTGTTCCGTCCTTCGAGGCGAACCATGCCGACGAGTCGGTCGTCGTTCATCTCGGCGACACCGTCTTCGAGAATTCGTGCGACATCGTGGGCTCGCGTCCGGTGCTCCCGGGCGAACGGGAGTATGGTTCGGATTCGCTCCCATCGCGATTGGTCGGGCGTGTCTGCCGCTTCCTCCTGTGTGAACGGCAGGCGGCGTTGCAGGGCACGAAACCGAAGGGGTCCGAGAACTCGGTCCGCTGCGGTTGTTTCCGAGTAGTCCGTACTCCGAGCGATGCGATAGCCGAGTGCCGCGAGCAATGCTCCGAGTCCAAACAGCGGTGCAGCGAGTCCGATGCTCCCGCCGAACAGAAGTACGTACACCCCGGCAACGATGCATGCGCCACCCGGAGCGGCGTACGCGAAGTTCCGAACCGGAACCTCGTCGCCGAATGGTACCCGAACCCGCATTCCGGTATCGACCCACGAAGGGACGAGTTGTGTCGGGTCGCGGTCGCTGGTGTCGCTCTGTGCTCGCTCTACTGTCGTACTACCGTGCCGTGATTTCATCTACTGAATCCCTCTATCTCGGTCGTAGTCGATACGCTCTCGCTGTTCTACCCAGTCGTTGGCATCGATACCGCCGACTCCGCCACTCACCGACTGGCCGCCAGACGGTGTCTCCCCGCCGATTCTTTGATACGTCGCTGGATCACCGGTGTCGTTACTGTGGCTCCCGTCAGATCCGACACTCCCAACAGTAGGTGCGGACGCCCCGGTCGACCTGTCCGCCTCACCATCCCGATAGGAACTATACGTGCCGTGGACGCTGTCGTAGACTCGTTCGAGCGACTTCTCGCCGTAGTCTTCGCCCTGCTGGCGCGCTGATGACATCCCCAGCGAGACCGAGGCCGCGTCGTTGGCGTGGTCAATCATGTTCTTCGGAAAGACGATGAACGCGAACGCCAGCCCCGCGACAGTCATCAGCATCGAGACGAGCGTCGTTCCAGCACCTGCGCCCCATAGTGGGAGTTCGAAGAGTAATCGGACGACGAGTGCCTGCACGAGCTTCAGCGCGACGACAGCACCGAACAGGTAGGTAACCGTCTCACCCAGCGACCGGATGAATCCATCGTACGCTCGTGCTGCCCAGGCCAGAGGCCACAGGTACACAGTTAGATAGACGAGCATCCGCTCGAGGGCGAGGACGACGAGTGCGCCGATGACGGTCGCCGTCTGCACGAGACCGAGCACGAGCGCGACGACACCACCAACGGCCAACTTCGACGCGTCCTCCGGCGTCTGGAAGAATGCCTCGGCATCTGGAGCGAGCCCCTGAATGACTCCGTTGACCAGATGAAGCGTCACTGCCGTGACCGCCACGCCGAGAAGGATCATCATGCCCGAATAACCACACCGGACGAAAGCAGTCCGTCGCGAGCGTTCGTCGCTCTCTACGAACGCTCGTCCGACGGCGAACGTCCAGAGGGCAATGCCGAGTGCCGTGGTAAATCCCATTGCGCCCTGCACTCCGGACCATGCTCCATTCTCCGGTGATGTCCACGTCGCCGGATCCTCAGGAGTGCCTGGTGCTGGGAGACTAAAGACGAACCCGTTGAACGTCCCGATGAAGCTTTCACCGAGCCCAATGAGGCTGTCTGCGATCGCCCCGACGATATCCATGAACATATCGACGGGGTCAGGGATTCCGATACCAAACCCTCCGCCACCTGACGCTGTACCAGAGCTGTTGGTCTCGTTTCCGCTGCTCGCGTTGGTACGGTTCCCAACCCGGCTGTCCGTTCCTGTTACGTTCGATCCGTTTGGCCCAACCTGTTGCGTGAAATCTGCCCGATTGCTCGTCGCCTTATCGTCCTCCATTTCCCAACCGGTCGCCGCTACCGGGACCGCGAGCTGTGCGAAGAGAAGGACGCTGAGGACGACCAGCAAGGACAGACGCCTGGGCTGTCGTCCAAGCATGGAACTCAGAAGGGCGCGAACTGCACGCAGGAGATCGTCGCGAGGCCGATCTGTTCGAGGATGAG
>CAYYSW010000008.1:2680-5949 GCA_964474395.1 uncultured Halobacteriales archaeon | reverse complement strand
AGGGCGCGAACTGCACGCAGGAGATCGTCGCGAGGCCGATCTGTTCGAGGATGAGCGGGAACGCAGTCAGCGCAAACACGCCCCCGACCGAGTACCCAGCTCCCTTGAGTTGTTCGTCGCCTTCGCGTTTCTTGTCCGAGCGCTGGCTACCCTTCTTGTTCAACCCCGACATGAGGCGCATCGCTGCGACCACCAGCATGAGGAGCGCGAAGCCTCCAAAGAGGAGTGTTATCGCGTTTCCGGCCCCAGTCTGGCACATGATCTCCTCGGCTTGCCCCGCGCTCTGTGCTGCCACACGACCGATAATCAACGGAGAGAGAACACTCGTTAGATATACGCCTGCGGTTCCGATCGCCGTGCCCACTCCCACAACGTAGGCGGCTCGTCCACGGGTCGACAGTTCGTCGATCCATCGATCTACCTGGTCATCGCCGCGTTCCAGTCCTCTTCGGACTGCTCGTATCGGCGTTCGTAGCAGCGTGGTCACGGCGTCGATTGTTTCGAATCCACTCGACATACGGGAGAAATAAATGACGACGGAACGAAAAAGTTGTCGGTGCGCAAACCGAGTCCGTTAACCGTGTTCGATAATTTACGTTGCTGCTCTGCGGCGGTTGAATGGAGCGGTCCAAGCAGACGTGGTCGCGGAGTACGCGCGACAGAGAAACAGACCTATCATCAGGGGGCAGACATGCTAGCGAAATGGTCGACCGGACAGACGCTGACGAACAGATACTCAGACTCCTTCGCGAGGGAGCCAGAACGCAGTCGTATATCGTCGACGAGACCGGCTTCTCGCGGACGCATATCCGCAACCGTCTCCAACTCATGGAAGCACGAGGGTGGGTCGAGAACATCCACGAGAAAAGCGCTCTCTGGGAGCTTCGGAACGACCCCGACGAGAAAGACGAAGAGTAGGCGGACAGCGGTTCTCCTCGTAGGCGTTCTTCTAACAGTGCTCGGTGCGACAGCGGTCACACCGGCTTCCGTCGCAGGGGTGAAGTCGAATGGAAGCAACGCGAGCGTTAACGTCGCGAACCAGATGCTCGTGAACGGCACTGTCACAATCGACGTCACCCTCCCCGATGGTGGGTACGTCGTCATTCATGGCGGTCGCTATGTATTCGACGAAATCCCGGATCCGATTGGACGAACTGCCTACCTCGAACCAGGGACCCACACCGTCTCAGTTCCACTCGAGTCGGGGACATTTCCACCCAACTCAACAGGACGACTCGCAGCAGTCGTTCATCGGGACAGCGGCGAGGATCGGGATTTCACACGCTATGAAGGGAACACGAGTTCTGACCCGCCATACAAGTCGACCGGAGAACCGATCGATGACGCGGCCACCATCACAGCGCCTTCAACATCAACATCGACGGCGACACCGAACGCCACAGCCACCTCGCCGGCGGACAGTGGTAGCGAGAGTCTTGGGACGGTCGAATTCATCGGCATCGCGCTTGGTGCGCTCTTGGTTCTCGCCGCGATCGGCGTTCTCGTCACAGGCCGGAGGAAGCCATGACCGACATGACTCGTCGACGGTTTCTTACTGTCGGGGCGGGCACCGCGGTTGGAACCGCTGGTGTGGAGTCCGTTGATGCAACGAGGGTGGCTTCCTCTTTTTCGAGCCCCGGCCTGGCGAAGCACTCACCAGGGGACTTGGACCATATCGAAGAACGTGACGTACGGCAGGTACGCAACCGTCTTGACGATATCAAGGTGGTCGACGGTGTCGCCGACCTCGGACTCGACACGACGGGGCAGCAACCCGTCGATGAGAAGATTCGTGCGGCCGCCGAACGCGGGGAGATTGTCACGATTCCACCGGGTGACTACCTGTTTTCCTCGACGGTTTCGACATCGGCGAGTGGATGGGGAATCGTCGGAACGGGCGAAACCCCGCGCGACGTTCGCCTACACGGGGAGGGAAACATGGTCCTTGTCGAACAACGTGGCGGGGCCGACGTTCGAATAGCGAACCTCGCCATGGTCAACGGAACCAGTGGGGAAGTCGCGACGAATCCCTACAATGGACGAGGGCCTCCTCGAGGGAGCGGCCTGAAGCTCATTCTCGCCGACGGCCTTGACGTCCAGAACATCGAGCACATCGGTGTCTCACCGCGGGAGGGCGTCTCTGGAGACCATGAAGAGTTCAACCACCAGACTGGGAGCCTGACGATTCAGATAACGAACCACGATGGCGTCGGCGTGGTCGACGGGTTCCGAAAGACGTCGCCGACGGAAATCTCAGGTCACGCGGAAAACGACGCGGCATTCAATTCGTGGGGCCAGCACGAAGGAACCTGCTACGTCCGGAATTCGACAGTCCACAACGGCGGCGGCGATGGTTGTACCTACGTCTCCCGCTGTCCCGGCGCGTGGCGCTTCACGAACTGTGCGTTCAAGTACCATACGATGTCCGGAATCCGCGCCGGTGGAGGCGACTCGTGGGCCCGCCGCTGTACGATCGTGCTGGATGTTACCGAAACGAGAGCACGAAACAACATCCTCGACGACCTCAACCCCGGATCAAACGGAATCGTCTGGGAGTCCGCTTCGTCGGTTGCTCCCGGCGGACGCAACGAAGCCGGCGGGCTCATCGACGGATGTGAAATCGTGATGCGAGCGGTGAACGGGTCTCGAGGTGGAATCGTCGTCGACGGATCGAATGGCGGACTGGTGATTCGCAACACGCGTATCGTGAACCACACAGACCAGCCGAGTATCAACGTCGAGGCACCCGGGAGCAGCCACATGAACGACTTCGAGATACCGGACGGTCCCCTCCCAGTGTATCTCCGGAACGTGACGCTCACCGGGCGGGGAAGTGGACCGGCGATTAATGGCGAGCGGGGCGTCGTCGGGACGAACGTCACTGTTTCCATGCCGAACGCTGGCGTGACGGGAGACGTCTCACTCGGTGCACGTGGTCAGCCGGGGTTCGCTACAGAATTGCTCTCCCTTCAGGGCCCACTCCCGAGACCCGTCCAGTCGCTTGGGGCGAGCGGGACAGTCGCTGGCCCCATTCCTGGTGGGGCCGCGAACGGAAGAGGCGGGTCCAGGATTGGTGGAGCGGTGGTTGCGATTGGTGCGGCAGTCAGTGGAATCGCGCTACTGGTAGTCGCACTCGCGGCTGTCACACCGGTCCTCCTGTTCAGCTATCTACTCGACTAATCTCGATTCTGCTTGTCAATAGCGGATCGGGAATCCCCATGCGTAGAATAGCTTTCCCAGGGGGATGAACCCGAGAATTCCAAGGATAG
>CAYYSW010000008.1:0-2580 GCA_964474395.1 uncultured Halobacteriales archaeon | reverse complement strand
CCCCATGCGTAGAATAGCTTTCCCAGGGGGATGAACCCGAGAATTCCAAGGATAGCAGCGGCGTCTCCAGTGAGGAGTCCGAGTTCGATTACTCCTCCTATGAGGAGGATCCACCCCATGCTGACGACGAGTGCTCCGAGAAGGAACTTCGCGAGTGCATAGCCGAGGTATGCCCACCGTTGGAGGAGCGTTCTCGGTGTGATTCCCTGCTCCTGAAGATGCCGACGTCGCTCCGGGGTAGGCTCAAGAATCTTCATGGGTACGTGGCTTCTGTTCCTCTAGATGTCGTCCGATAATAAAACCTAGGAGAGGGCACACATAACAGCTGTACTGGCAAGACTGGTTTAACCAACAAGCGCTGAGCGCTGTTGGTTATAAATTAGCACCCACTCCTCGAATAGTCACAAACCGTAGTTGGTCTCGATGCACGCACTCGACTGCTGTGATATCAATCTCTCACGCTTGCGAGCGCTCGCGTCAATCCACCACCCTACGCTCTTCGAGGTCGACGACACGCTCCTGAAACTCGTCTGTCCGGCGAGACTATCGTCGATCGCTCGGAGTACACCCACCTACGACACCAAATTGGAACACTTCCTCGACGACTTAGATTATGACGACTTCCACGTCGAATATCTCGACGACCCGCTCACCCTCGGCATCGGCCTCTATAACGACCTATGGCAATCGGTGTGTACAACGAGCTCAGCGAGAGCGATTACATCGAGATATTCATCACGGGATACTCATCAGTTTCAACGACGCCCTCGTTGCGTGGAGCTGCCAATCGCCACAAAACCTGTCGTGTCCAAGCCTTCCTAGGACCACACTCATCGACGCCTGCCGAAGCGTGACTCGGCGAGTCGTGACTCATTCAGCGCTCGCTCGCTTGGCTGCTCCATAACTAGTCCGTCCGACCGAAATCGACGGTCACATCGAGGATCGTGGGGTAGCTGGGACAATCTGATACAGGAGTTCGTAGTAGCTTGAGCCGATGAACCACCAGAAGCTAAGCCGCGGCCGTGGCACTACTATTCATGGTCGAGATTCCCGACGGACTGCGGACGCTGTTTCACGCGACGATCGAACGCGAAGATGACCAGTATGTCCTCGACGTACCAGCCTCGGAGATCGACCGCGAGTCACTCACTGTGGGGACGACCTACCGGGTGGCGCTCTTTCAAGCGCGGTCCGATTCGACTGCCGACCCATCGACCAACGACACACAGGCCCGTGGTCCGCCAGTCACGGAAGGGGAGATGCGTGAGGTATCCGTCGAAACAACGGGCGATCAGGGCGACGGTATCGCCTATGTCGATCGCGGCTACGTCGTCATCGTCCCCGACGCCGAGCCTGGCGAGACCGTGACCGTCGAAATCGAAACCGTTCAACCCAATGTGGCGTTCGCAACCATCCGTGGCGGGCCCTCCTCTGAGTAGGGCGCTAGAGTGACGGTGAACACACCATTCCGTGAGCAGGTACGCCTCATTCTAGTGATTACCCACTACCGGTACCTGTTATAGGTAACCCCCAACAGTAGGTAGCATGAGTCTCAGATATCAAATGAGTGGCTCAAGCTCGCCAATAGTATCATTCGGGATGATGATTTCATCATCGTCGTCGTACGTAACGACGCCCGCTTCGACGAGTTTCGGAATGTGCCAGTGAGCGAGTGCCTGGAGCGTTCGATACTCCTTCGATTTGCTGATCTCCTCACCTGACTGCTGCGACCCGCGGGCTACAATTGCCTCTGCGAGCGGACGGAGTTCCCACTGGTCAGGACGCTCGAGCAAGAGTTCGACAACAAGCCGCCGCCGGCTATTTGCCATCGCCGCATATGCATCGGTTTTCGAAAGCTCGTTCGGCTCATATTTGTCCATACTCCAAACATATTATTCTATATCTATAATTCTTTTTATCATACTAGTGCCAGTAACAACCATGCTCATTGTTCAGTCTTTGATCTGGATGAGTGGGGCTCCCCTTGGTACACCAGAGGAGGTGTGCACACTCGTAGAAATTAGCCAAATCGTCACGTGAGCTACTATGAGTTAGCTTTGAGCGCCCGTCACAAATCCCGTCCGATACTCATGCAGGCTGGATCCGAATCATCCCTTCTGAGAGAATAACGACACGACACCCGGCATAATTGAATGCGATATCAGCCGATCTTTTCTCGCCGGTACTATTACCACTGTACAGTTTCGTGATCGCACCGGCGTCGGTTGCTGAGTGCAACAAGGGGAGGTCCGTGGGGTCGCGATCTTGGACCTCGGCCACACCGCAGACGATGTCGTTGCAAAGGGAGGTCGTGTTCGAAAGGACAGCGTCATGGATTTCTACACTGTCCCTGTCAGTTGGAGCGCCGACATCGTCAGACATCGTTAATTTTCACTTCGTAGAGATTGTAATAAATTTGGGGGCTAAGGGACAATATTCTGAAATGATGTCTGACCAGCTCTACCAGCAGGGCTACTGCTACCGAGTTGACCGACGGAAAAAACCGGAGTTCCCGCAGACAGGATGCGTCAGTTGGGGACGTCGATCTCGACGGTGACCGTCTCGCCGGGCGAGAGCGTC
>CAYYSW010000007.1:0-20519 GCA_964474395.1 uncultured Halobacteriales archaeon | reverse complement strand
CAGACGACCGTGAGGTCGTAGCGCTCCTGGAGATCTTCGAGGAGGCTCAGGATCGACCGCTGCATGAGCAGGTCGAGCGCGGCGGTCGGCTCGTCCATCACCAGCACCCGCGGCTTCAGCACGAGCGAGAGCGCGATGAGCGCGCGCTGTTGCATCCCGCCCGAGAGCTCGTGAGGGTAGGCGTCCTGGAACCCGTCGAGGCCGGTCTCCTCGAGCAGTCGCTGGATGCGTTGCTCGTCGACGTCGTCGCGCATCTGCGGGCCGAACTTCGCGTTCTCGCCGATGGTCTTCCAGGGGAACAGCCGGTTCTCCTGGAAGACGACGCCGCGGCTGGGGTCCGGTCCCTGCACGCGCTCGCCGGCGACGCGCACCTCGCCCTCGGTCGGTTCGAGGTAGCCCGCGATGGCTTCGAGCAGCGTGCTCTTCCCACAGCCCGAGGGGCCGAGGACGGTGACGAACTCGTCGCGGCCGATGTCGAGGTCGATGTCCTCGAGGGCCGTGACGTTCGCCCCCTCCGGGTCGTACACCTTCGTCACGTCGTCTATCTCGACGAGGGCGTCGCGGGCGGCGCGGCCGTCGGTCTGGGAGCGCCCGTTCGCTCGCTCGGTCGTCCGGTCGTCCGCGTCGGTGTCGCTGTCGATGATGTCTTGCTTGCTCATTGTCCTGTCTCCGTCCACGGCATCGCGCGGTCGCCGGCCCACTGGACGAGGGCGGACGACCCGTAGCCCAGCGCGCCGATGGCGATGATGCCGACCGGGACGATCTCGCTGTTCAGTAGCCGGTACGCCTGGAAGGTGATGTAGCCGAGCCCGTAGTTGCCGGCGATGATCTCGGCGGCGACGACGGTGATCCACCCCAGCCCGATACCCAGCGAGACGCCCGTGAGTATCGACGGCAGCGTCGCCGGGAAGACCACGTGGCGGAACCGCTGGACCGAGTCCGCCCCGAGGGTCTCCGCCGCCCGCTGGTACTCCTCGTCGAGGGTACGGACGCCCTCGGTCGTGTTGACGAGGATGGGGAAGAACGCCCCGACGAACACGACGAAGACGACCGCGGGGTTGACGCTCAGGCCGGCGACCGTCATCGCCGGGAACAGCAGGATGCTGAACGGCACCCACGCGACCGGCGGAATCGGTCGCAGGGACTCCAGCGCGGGGTTGAGCGCGTCCCGCCACCGCCGGCGCGTCCCGATAAGCAGGCCCAGCGGGACGGCGAGCAGGGCCGCGATGCCGACGCCGGCGACGACCCGCGCCGTCGAGTAGGCGGCGTGGTAGTAGATGGTCCTGCTCCCGCCCATCGGCTCCCCGAGCAGGAAGCCGACGAGCGCGGCCAGCGCCTGTCCCGGCCCGACGAACAGGCCGAACCCGAGCACCTGGAACTGGACGGCCGCCCACCAGAGGGCGAAGAAGCCGACGATAGAGGCTCCCCGCCGCGCCCACCGCGGCGGCAGCGGGACGCGATCACCTAGCTGGACCTCCGATGTCTCGGTGCTCATCTGCCCGAGGCGTTACCGGACGTGTTGCCGGAGGCGGTCCCGGTGGCGTTGCCGGACGTGTTACCCGGGGCTCCGCCCGTCGCGTTGCCCTGCCGACGGCCGCCGGCGGGCGTCCACTCGACGGACCCCTCCAGCTCCTCGACGGCCTCGTTGAGCGGGCCGAGCTTGTAGCGGTCGTCGCCCGGCACCTCGTCGATGATGCCCTGGCTCTTGAGGAACTGCGGCGCGTTCTCGCGCAGGAGCGTTCCCGCCGCGTCGACGGCGCCGTAGTCGGTGACGAACTCCAGGCGGTCGACGTCGGGGTTGATGTCGAGGTTCTCGTAGAGACAGTTCCTGAGCGTCGAGCGCTCGTAGTCGCTGATTTCGCTCTCCTGGGCGACGAGGTCGAGGGTGCGCTCGTGGTCCGTGCGCATGATCTGCTTGGCCTCGAGTTCGGCCTTCAGCCACCCTTTCGCGGCCTCGGGGTGGTCCTCGATGATGGAGTCGGGCATGATGATGCCGGCGGCGTCGGGGAGGTCGTACTCCGCGCCGCTGAGCACGTACCGACCCTCGCCCTCCTGCGTGACGACGCGGTTCATGACGGGCTCCCACCCGAAGCCGACGCCGAGGCTCCCCTGCCGGACGCCCGCGAGGATGGAGTTGATGCCCTGGTCCTTGACCTCGTAGTCGATGCCCTCCTGCTCGGCCATCCGGAGCATGAACCGGTGGGTACACGAGCCGGTCGTGACGCCGAACGTCTTCCCGTTGAGGTCCGAGGGGACCTCGACGTCCGAGTCGCTCGGGACGATGGCGAGGTTACACTGCTGGCCGTTCGAGAAGCCGGCCGTCCCGACGACGCTGATGGGCGTCTCGTTGCTCGCGATGGCCGTGATGGTCGGCATGTCGCCCGTGTAGCCGACCTGGTTCTTGCCCGCGATCATCCGATTGCCGACGACCGCCCCCTGCAGGGCGATCTCCCAGCTGTCGACGCTGTAGCCGTCCGGGAGGTGTTTCTCGGCGAGACCGGCGTGCTTGATAACGAGCGCCGACCACGACTCGGCGTAGTAGGGCTGGTAGCCGACCGTCAGCGAGGCGCCGTCGCCACCGCCGTTACCGCTGTTGTTGCCACCGGGTCCTCCGCCGATACACCCTGCGAGTAATCCTGCACCGAGCGCCCCGGTGCCCGCGAGAACCGACCGCCGTGTTTTCCGCGCCGATTCGCCGCTGTCGTGAGAACGAGTGTAATCTTCCACAGTTAGTACTGACCGCCAATTGCCATGTTCCGCTGGAGTGGGACCACCCGGCAGTGCGAGACCGTCTCACTCCCTGTCTCGTCGAACTTGACCGTCGAGCCGCGCGATGCCACTGACCGTTCGACGTCCGGGACAGAGTGTCGCCACATTGACTGTACGTATCATTGAAGCGTCCGTCGGACGGGTCTGGTGCTTGCATATCGAGACAGAAACGGTATGTGGGTTACGCGTGGACGGCCGGAACCACCGCCCGGCGAGGTCAGCACGACGCCGCGGACCGCCTACCCCATCCGCTCGCCGCCGTTGACGTGGAGCGTCTCGCCGGTGACGAACCGGGCGTCCCGGAGGTAGGCGACGGCCCCCGCGATGTCCTCCGGTCGGCCGAACGTCCCCAGCGGGATGGCGGCTATCTCCGCCTCCCGCTCCTCGGGAGTGCGGTTGCTCGTCATGTCCGTCTCGACGTGGCCGGGGGCGACGCAGTTGACCCGCACGCCGGGCGCGAAGTCGGCGGCGTGACTCTTGGTCAGCGAGACCAGCGCCCCCTTCGAGGCGGCGTAGTGACACTCCACCGGCGCGCCGGTGTACGCGAGGATCGACGAGACGTTCGTCACCGACGGGCCGTCCGCTGCCGCGGACTCCCGGAGGTGCGGGAGGGCGGCCTTCGTGCAGTTGAACGCCGAGTTGACGTTGACGTCCATCACCCGGTCGAAGTCCTCCGGGGGCAGGTCCTCGGTGAAGACGTGCTGGTCGATGCCGGCGTTGTTCACGAGGTGGTCTACCCCGCCGAACGCGTCGGCGGCCGCCTCGACGAGGCGCGCGGCGGCCCCGGGCTCCGAGACGTCCGCCCCGACGACGGTCGCCCCCTGACCTTCCTCGCGGACCGCCCCGGCGACGGACTCGGCGGCCGCCTCGCTCGTGTGGTAGTTGACCGCGACGTCGTACCCGTCGCGGGCGAACCGCAGGGCGACGGCACGACCGATTCCACGCGACGACCCGGTGATGACTGCACTCGGCATGGCGGGTGGTCGGCGGGCCGGGGCTTGGGTGGTTCGCCCGGCCGGCGGGTCGTCCACCCTCGGCCGGGATCGGTGGTGTTGATAGGGGAGGGGGCCGAACTCGCCGGCATATGGGGTTCAGGGAGGACTTCGTCAACGCCGTCCGTCGTCGCGCCCTGCCGCGACTGCACTACGTGCTCGAGGGGACCTTCGGCGGCTACGCCGTCTCGCCGACCACCGAGGACGAGTACGCGCTGACGGCCCACTGCTCGGAGGCCGAACTGGAGGCCGTCCTGCGCGACCTGGGGTTCTCGCGTAACCCGGTCGCGGCGCTGAAGGTCCGCGTCGACGGCAACACCTCCGAGGGGTCGTGGGTGTGGCGCGACTCGCTTCTCGGCGACTGGCAGCTCCACGTCGTCCTCCACGTCACCGACGCGGACCACGTCGACGTGTACGCCCACTGGGAGCTCTCGTGGGTGCGACACCCCTACAAGCACTACGCCGCCCGCGGGTACGACGCCGAGACGGGGGTCCGCCTCGCCAGGGAGTGGCTCGGGATGTACGGGAGCGAACGCTTCCCGGATGGCCTCCCCTACGAGGTCGAGGACCTCGAACGGCGCGAGCAGCGCGAACGGCGGTACCGCCGCCTCCACCGCGACCCGGACTCCTCCGCGGCCCGCGACCACCCGTCTCCCGCCAGCGATTCGGGGGACGACGGCGACGGCCGCCCGAACGTCTCGCCGGACATCCTCCCGTGGTGACGGCCGGAGCTACTCCGACTCCCCGCCCTCCCTGATGGTCCGTTCGGCCGCCGCCAGCGCCGCCTCCCGGTCGAAGGACTCGACGACCGCCTCCAGTTCCTCGCGGGTCGCCCCCTGCAGGGCGCGGGCGTGGCGCGTGATGTTCGGAACCGCCCGGAGGACGTTGTCGACGACGGGCACCGCCGCGACCTGCGGGGACCGCGAGAGCGGGTTGAGATCGACGACGATCTCGGTCTTGCCCATGGCGCCGAGCGCCTCCGCCCGGTCGCCGTCCTCCAGCGGGACGAGGACCACGTCGGCGTCGTAGATGCCGTCGGCGTCGACCTTCGCCCGCGCGTGGTCGAGTCCGGGGATGCGGGCGTCCGCCGTCAGCCCCTTCACGTCCGTCGCGCCGTGCTCCCGGAGGTGCTCTGCGATGGCCTCGATCCGCGCCTCCGTGCGGTTGAACAGGTTCACTTCCAGGTCGGCGCCCACGACCTCGGCGAGTTCGACGAGTTCGCCGGGACAGAGCGCCGCGACGTTCCCGTTGACCGAGAGCACGGGGTGGCGCGCCAGCAGGAGGTGAGCCGCGGCGGCGCGGGCGGCGGCGTCGGCGCTCTCGGTGGTCTCCTCGCCCAGTAGGTAGTCGAAGGCCTCGCCGCGACCCTCGGCGATGAGGCCCTGCAGGCTGGTGATGCCCTTCTCGACGCCCGCCTCGATGCGGTGGCGCGTCAGGAGCGAGACGTAACGGGGGTGGGACTCGGGGATCTCGGTCTCGTCCTCCGGTGCGACGGGAACCTGCGGGTCGTCGGCCATGCCCGGAGTTTCACCCTTGCGAGTAAAAGTGCGGTGGGTCGCACTGGCGGGCCCGAACGGGCGGGCTATCGCTCCCGGCCGAGGGTCCGACCCGTCGCGTCGGGGTCGTACTCGACCCGCGAGGCGCCCTCCGTGACACGACACGACCGGGCGTCGTAGCCCGCATCCGAGAGGCCCGTGCCGACGGCGAACACCGTCCGCCCGAGCATCGCCATCGCCGCCTCACCGCCCGTTGCCTCCACGTCCTCGATGGTGCGCTCGACGCGGTCGGTCAGCAGGTCGGCCTCGCGGGCGAACGTCCGCGAGGCGGCCATGAACGTCCCGAGCGTGGGCGAATCGAGGAGCGTCGACATCGCCCGTTCGCCGGCCGCCGAGAGCGCGTCGGTGTCACCGCCGATGACCTCGGCGGTATCGAGGCCGCCGTGGGTGAGGTACTCGATCTCGGGGCGGGCCGCGAGGCCGTCCAGTCGGCCGTGGGGCGGCGCGCCCGGTTCGAGACGGAGGGGCATCCCGCCGCGGGCCTGCCCGACGACGTCACCGAGACCGGTGCCCGCCTCCACCTCGGCGGCGTGAGCGAGCGCGACGAGTTCGTTCTCCGTTCGCCCGGGGGAACGCGAGTCACAGGCGAGCGCGGTCCCGAGCGCACACGCCCCCGAGACGCCGAACCCGGCGCTGACGGGCAGGGGCGTCTCGCAGGTCACGCGGGCCGTCGTTCCGAGGCGGTCGAGGACGCCGAGGACGGCGTCCATCGGGGCGGGCTGGCCGTTCAGCGTGACGGCCGCCTCGTCGCTCCGCTCGACGGTGACGGTGACGCCGTCCGAGAGGGCGAGACCCGCGCCGCGCGACCCCGCTACCCGCGGGTCGTCGTCGGGGTGGACGCTGAACAGGCCGGTGACGTGGCCGGGGACGAACGCGCGGGCGGGCATCTGCCCCGGACTGGGGGGGTTCGGGCCTTGAATCTTGCAGTTTCGCGGCCGCCGGCGAGCGTCGCGTCCGCGGGTCGCCCTATTCCCCTCGCCTCCTCCGTCTCACTCCTCGCGTCCGAAGAAGCCGGTCCGTTTCGCCGTCTCGTCGTCGGTGCCCCACGGCGGGTCGAACTCCTCGACCGAGAGCCGCGGGAGGTGCTTCGCGCAGTGGATGTACGCCTCCTCGACGTCGAGGACGACCCACACCTTCCGGCGGTCGGTGTCGGCGGGGTCGATGGCCCTCTCCACCTCGTCGTGAATCGAGGCGGTGCCGTTGATGTGCAGGCCGACGGTCGTCTCCCACCAGTCGACGAACGTGAGGCTCGCGTTCGGGTTCTCCTCGATGTTGCCCAGCGAGGCGTGGACGCCGTTGCCCCGGTACTCGGGGTAGGCCACCCGGTCGGCCTCCAGTACGTTGACGAACCCGCGGGGACCGAGGCGGGGCGAGCAGTCGGTACGACCCTTCGAATCGGCGGTGGCAAGGAAGAACATGATGCGCTCGCCGACGTAGCGCTGCATCCGCGGGGTCAGTTCCTCGTGCATGCTCCCGTCGTAGAACCCCGCCGCCCGCTCGGTCGTACCGAGGCGCTCCTGAAGCGCGTGTTCGCCCTCGCTGCCCGGCAGGTCGTCGCTCATGGGCGTCTCTTCGACTCTCGCGCGAAAGTCGGTATCGGTCGCGGCCCCCCGGTCCGCTCACTCTCCGAGCGAGTTGACGTCCCCCGAGACGACGGGCCGGCCGACCGCGAGGAGGAGCACCGACCCGACCAGCAACGCGCCGCCGAGGGCCGCGACGGTGAGGAACAGCGACGTCGCGTCCGCCAGCGGCCCGCTCGCCAGCTTCACCGGTATCGTCGCCAGCGAGATGGCCATCGAGGACGCCGAGAGGACGGTGGCGCGCCCGAGCGACGGCGTCCGGTCGTTGAGGTAGCCCTCCGCGACGGGCGTCGTGGCACTCAGGACCACCCGCATCAGGACGAAGACGGGCACCGCCGCGAGCGGCGTCACCCCCACCGCGAGGAAGGCGGCGCCGAGGACGAGCGGGGAGACGAGGAGGAGGCGAGCCACACCGAGGCGGTCGGCGGCCACCCCCGCGTAGTTGCTCGCCACCGCCGACGCTCCCACCAGGACGGCATAGAGGTAGCCCAGCTCCACCGCGCCGAGTCCCGCGTCGAGGCTGATGGGCTGGACGAACAGGTCCACGCTCCAGCCGGCGGCGTAGAACAGCGAGACGTACAGCACGAACCCCCGCAGGCCGGGGTCGAACAGTCGCGAGAGCGCGTCGACCGCCTCCCGCACCGTGAACGCCGCGCCGTCGGCCACGCTCGTCTCCGGCATCGTGGCGACGACGACGCCGGAGAGGATGTTGACGACGCCCGTCGCCACGAACGGGTAGCGCGGGTCCGCCGCGTAGAGGTAGCCGCCGGCGATGGCCGTGACCGCGTTGGTCGCGAGCAGGACCGCCAGCCCGCGACCCCGGACCCGGGCGAACGACTCGGGGCGGCCGAAGCGGACGAGGGCGTCGTAGAGCCACGCGCTGTCGTTGCCCGTCCGGAACGTCTGGGCGAGGCCCCACGCGACGTAGACGACGAGGAACGCGCCGTAGGACTCCACGAGGCCGAACGCGACGGCCGAGAGGCCGACGGCGACGGAACTCACCGCCAGCGCGTTGCGCCGCCCGATGCGGTCGCCGACGTAGCCCGTCGGCAGTTCCGCCAGCAGGACGGTGAGGAAGAACGCGGTGTCGAGGGCCGTTATCTGCGTGTAGCTGAACCCCCGCGCCTGGTCGAGCAGGACCACCCAGACGGGGATGAGGAAGCCGAGCGTCGACGTCGCCATGAACAGGTAGTAGCGGGCGACGATGCTCGACTGGTCGTCCATACCCCGGGGGCAGCGTGGAAGGGCAAAACGGGTGCGGTTCCGCCCGACTCGGCTCTTGCCGGTCGTGCCCTCGTACGGCGACAGACGCTTCCGGTCCCTCGGGAACTCGGTCGCAGCAGAGCTGCTCCCGGTTCCCGCTCGCCAGACAGCGCCTTCGTCTACGGACTCAGGCGCTGTCTGTCTCGCGGGAACAGCACAACCTCGCGGATGTTCCCCAGCCCGAGCATCGTCATGATGAGGCGCTCGGCGCCGAGGCCGAACCCGGCGTGGGGCGGCATCCCGTAGCGGAACATCTTCGTGTAGTACTCGAAGGCCTCGGGGTCGAGGCCCTGCTGTTCGAAGCCGGCGACGAGGTGGTCGTAGCGGTGTTCACGCTGGCCGCCCGAGACGAGTTCCATCCGCGGGTGCATCATGTCGAACCCCGTCGAGAGCTGCTCGTCGTCGTCGTGGTCCTTGATGTAGAACGGCTTGACCTCGCTCGGCCAGTCGGTGATGAAGTAGTGGCCGCCGACGTCGGCGCCGAGCGCGCGCTCGGCCTCCGTCGAGAGGTCGTCGCCCCAGACGAGCTGCGTGTCGAGTTCGCCCGTCGCGTTGACGCGCTCGATGGCCTCGTCGTAGGAGAGCCGGGGGAACGCCTCGTCGGGCACCTCGAACTCCTCGGCGAGGTCGAGCAGCTCCAGCTGGCGCTCGCAGTTCTCGCCGACGGCCTCGTAGGCGGCCTTGACGGCGCCCTCACAGACGTCCATCGCGCCCTGGTGGTCGATGAAGGCGCTCTCGAAGTCGATGGAGGTGGCCTCGTTGAGGTGGCGGGGCGTGTTGTGCTCCTCGGCGCGGAAGATGGGGCCGATCTCGAAGACCCGCTCCAGCCCGGAGCCGACCATCAGCTGCTTGAACAGCTGTGGCGACTGGTTCATGAACGCCTCCTCGCCGAAGTACGTGATGGGGAACAGCTCCGTGCCGCCCTCGGTGCCCGTCGCCACTATCTTCGGCGTGTTGATCTCCGTGCAGTCGATGGAGCGGAAGAACTCGCGGACGGCACGCTGGACCTCGGCGCGGATCTCGAAGATCGCCTTGGCCTCGTCGCGCCGCAGGTCGAGGGTGCGGTTGTCCAGTCGGGTCGGGAGTTCGGCGTCCACCTTCCCGGAGGGGTCGAGCGGGAGTTCGGGGTCGGCGGGGGCGATGACCTCGACGGACTCGGGGACGATCTCGACGCCCGTCGGGGCGCGTTCCTCCTCTTCGACCTGCCCGGTCACCTGCACGACGGACTCGCGCGAGACGTTCGTGCCCGTCTCGACGAGGTCGTCGTCCATCTCGTCTTTCGCGAACTTCACCTGAATCTTCCCGGTCCGGTCCCGGACGATGAGGAAGGCGATGCCGCCCAGGTCGCGGATCTCGTGCGCCCAGCCGGCGACCGTGACGTGGTCGCCCGCCTCGGCGTCCGCTGTGTACGTTCGGTCGTCCATACCCCGTCTGTTCGGTGAGTCGCCTAAAATGGGTCGATTTAGTCGACGACCGCGGCCTCGACGAGTCGCGCGTACGCCCGGCGGAGTCGCTGGCTGATGGCCTGTTCGCTCACGTCGAACGCGGTCGCGAGGTCGCCCATCGTGACGTGTCTCGGTACCTCGAAGAACCCCTCCGCGTAGGCCAGTTCGAGGGTCTCGCGTTGGCGGTCGGTCAGTTTCGGCTCCGCCGGCCGTCGCTCGTCAGGGCGTTCGCGGGCGTCGTACACCGTCTCCAGTTCGACGGTCACCTCGCGCTCGGCGAGGTCCTCGCGGAACGCCGCGAACGTCTCGGCGGCGGAGAACTCCGTCACGGCGTGCCACCACCCGCCGGCGAACCGCGCCGAGAGGGGCGTCCCGCCGCCGGTCGCCAGGGGCGTCAGACCGGCCGCCCGGTCGGTGGCCGTCCCCGAGTAGAGCCGCCCGGTGTCGTCCCGACAGAGTCGTCGGACCCCGACGAGCGACCGGTCGCCGTCCATCGCGGTCTCGAACCCGTCGAGGTCGCTCCCGACCGCCCAGAACCGAAGCCCGTCCTCGCCGCCGCCGGCGCCGGTCCGGTCGACCGCGAGTTCGACGTCCGTCGTCGAGAGCGCGTCCGACAACATCAGGTCCGGGGAGGCGGCCCGGTAGGCGACGATGACTCTCATGGCTCTCGGTCGTGTGCCCGGTCGCATAACCGTTTGTTCCGGTAGAATGACGTGCCCCGGGTCGGGCGGGGATGCGCCTCTCAGCTGCGGGCGTCGGTGGCGCCCTCGACGGTGGCGCGGACGGCCGCACAGCCCGCGTCGTGGACGAGGTCGCCGACGACGACGACGTCGCTGTACTGGCCCATCTCGTAGGCCGAGTCGTAGTCGTGGACGCCGCCGCCGTAGAACAGGGTGGCCTCGTCGAGGGCGTCGTGGGCCGCCTGGACGGTCTCGGGGTCGCCGAGGGTCCCCGAGTACTCGACGTAGACGATGTCCTGTCCGAACATCTGTTCGGCCACCTCGGCGTAGGCGGCGACGTCCTCCGGTGAGAGGTCGCAGTCGGCGTCGGTGTACTCGGCGACCGACGCCTCGTCGTTGAGGACGATGTACGCCTCGGTGTGGGTGACGTCCCAGTCGATGTCCCGGTCGATGCGGACCCACTCCTTGTGTGCGCCCGTGACCCACGCGATGTCGCCGGCGTTGAACACGATGGGGACGAGGTAGCCGTCGAGGCCGTCGGGGTGGACGACGACCCCCGCGCTGCTCGGTTCGATGAAGACGTCCACGTCGTAGGCGTCCGCCGCCTCGATGCAGGCCCTGACGTACTCCCCCATCTTCTCTTCGGTCATCCCGAGGGTCCCCCCGACCTCGATGGCGTCCGTTCCGGTCGCACAGACGTCCTCGAACGTCTCGTCGCCGAACAGGTCCTTGTCCGGGTCGACCTTCACGATGTGGTCCCACTCTGCCCACGCGTTCATACGTCCCCCTCCCGACCCCCGGACAAAACGGCTTCGGAACCCGACGCTCGTCCCCGCTCGGCCGGGAATCGGCCGAGAAGGCTACACAGATAGCCCTCCGAACTGCCCGGGCTATATCCATGCACCTCCCGACTAACCGACCGGTCGGTGTTGCACGGGCCAATGACACGACGGCCCGATCTGGAGCAGATGAGCCGCCGGGACTTCGACGAAGTGTGGCACGGTCGTGACCCGATGGCCATCGGCGACATCTACCGCTCGGACTACCGGGG
Organism: uncultured Halobacteriales archaeon; assembly: GCA_964474395.1. Lineage (GTDB taxonomy): Archaea > Halobacteriota > Halobacteria > Halobacteriales > Haloarculaceae > Halomarina. The sequence goes on along the minus strand of CAYYSW010000007.1, from coordinate 9,183 downwards.
GAACGGCTTTCCCGTCATCGGGTCCGTGGGGCGCACCGGCTATCGACTCGTCGCCCAGCAGTTCCTCCGCGCGTTCCCGGACATCGAGTTCACCGTCCACGAACTCGACTCCGCCGACCGGTTCGTCTACGCCCACTGGACGTTCACCGGCACGCACACCGGACGCGTCTTCGGCGTCCCGGCCAGCGGTGCTCGCGTCGAGGTGGACGGGAAGGGCCTCCATCGCTACCTCGACGGGCGCGTCGACGAGACGTGGCTCACGATGGACTGGCGCGGACTGTTCGAGCAGCTCGCCGGCGGGTACAAGCGACGACTGAAGCGGGCGGTCGGCGGCCTCTTCCGGTAGTTCCCTTTCTCTCCCGTTCTCCTACGCCTTCGCCTGCGTCTGCCACTCGCGGATGCGGTCGGCACTGACGCCCTGTACCTCGGCGGCCACGTCGTCAGCGATGGCCTCCCGGAGGTCGTCCAGGCTCTCGATGCCCGCCGCCGCCAGCTTCTCCGCCGTCTTCGCTCCGATGCCGTCGAGGTCCTCGATGGCCGTCGCGGCCTGGCGCTCGCGGTACTCCGCGTAGTTGCAGATGGGGCAACCCAGTTCCCAGGGGTCGTCCCCGCCCGTGTGGATGACCAGCTCCGGCAGGTCGTGTTCCTCGCAGTGCTCGTCGGTCACCTCGATGTCGCCGTTGCGCGGCAGGGGCAGGGAGTACTCGCAGTCGGGATAGCGCGTACAGCCAACCAGCCGGGACCCCGACCGGAGCGTCTTGATCGCGAGTTCGCCCCCGTGTTCCTCTCCACAGTCGGGGCACGTGCCTATCACCTCGTCCTCGGCGTCGTCGGCCTCCTCCGCGCGACAGAGCGGACAGCCGTGGGTGAAGGTGTCCTTGCCCGCGAGCATCTTCACCTCGCGGAGGTCGTGGTCCTCGCAGCGCTCGTCCAGAACGAGCGGCTCCCCGCGGTTCGGGAGGGGAAGGGTGTACTCGCAGTCGGGGTAGCCGTCACAGCCGACGAAGTACGACCCCCACCGCGAGCGCCGCACGAGCAGGTCGTGGCCGCTCTCGGGGCAGGGGCCGAGTATCTTGTCGGCCTTCAGGGACTCCCGGAGGTGCTGGCCGACCTCCTCGCGGGACTCGTGGAGGGCCTCGAACACCCGCCGGAGGATGTCCCGTGACTCGTCGGTGACGTCGTCCAGCGTCGCCTCGCCGTTGGCGATGGCCGTCATGTCCTGTTCTAGCTGGGCGGTCATCTCCTCGCTGACGATGAGGTCGGCGAAGCGCTCGGCGGCCTCGACGACGCCCATCGCGAGCTTGGTGGGGCGGGGCGGGTCACCCTCGATGTACCCCCGGTCGTACAGTTTCTGGAGGGTGCCGTGGCGGGTCGCCTTCGTCCCGATGCCCATCGACTCCATCGTCTCGATGAGCCGCGACTGGCCGCGGCGACGGGGCGGCTGGGTCTGTTTGGCCTCCAGTCGGACGTCGTCCACGGCGAGCGAGTCGCCCTCCTCGACCTCGGGGACGTGGCTCTCGCTGGTCGAGAGGTAGGGGTAGACGGCGTGGTAGCCCGGTTCGACGAGGCGCTTGCCGTTGGCCTTCAGCGAACAGCCGTTGGCGTCGGCGACGACCCGCAGGTGCGCCCACTTCGCGGGCTCGGCACAGGTGGCGAAAAAGCGGCGCACGACGAGGTCGTACACCTCCCACTCGTCGTCGCTCAGGTCCTCGGGGAACTCCCCGGTGGGGTGGATGGGCGGGTGGTCGGTGGTCTCCTTCTCGCCGCTGGTCGGCGTGATGTCCTCGCGTTCGAGGAGCGACTCGGCGTCGTCGCCGAAGCGGGGATGCGTCGCGAACCGTTCGAGGAGGTCGCGTTCGTCTAAGTCCTCCGGGTAGACGGTGTTGTCCGTCCGGGGGTAGGTGAGATACCCCGCCGTGTAGAGGTCCTCGGCGATGCTCATGGCACGCTGGGCGGAGTAGCCCAGACTGCTCGCCGCGCGGATGTACTGGGTGGTGTTGAACGGCGCCGGCGGGTCGTCCGTGCGGGTGCGCCGCCTGACGGACTCGACGTGGGCCTCGCTCGCCGCCCGCAGTCGCTCGTGGGCGGCGTTCGCGCTCTCTTCGTCCCAGACGCGCTCGTTCTCGGTGCCGTCGTCGCCCTCGTAGAAGTACTGGGCCTCGAAGCCCTCGTCGTCCTTCGCGAGGTTCGCGAACAGCTCCCAGTAGTCCTCGGGGTCGAACGCCTCGATCTCGCGTTCGCGGTCGACGATGAGCTTCAGCGTCGGCGACTGCACCCGGCCGACCGAGATGAAGTCGTCGCCCAGCTGCTTCGCCGACAGCGAGAGGAAGCGCGTGAGCGCCGCCCCCCACATCAGGTCGATTATCTGGCGGGCCTCGCCCGCCGCCGCGAGGTCGAAGTCGAGCTCCTCGGGGTTCTCGAAGGCCTGCGTCACCTCCCGGTCGGTAATCGACGAGAAGCGCACCCGCTTGATGGGGACGTCCGTCTCCTCGCGGACGAGTTCGTAGGCCTCCTTGCCGATGAGTTCGCCCTCGCGGTCGTAGTCCGTCGCGATGACGGCGCTGTCGGCCTCCCGCGCGAGCGAGCGCAACGCGGCGACGATGTTGCCCTGCGTCTCGGTCTTGACGACCTGCGCGTCGACGAGTTCGACCGGTTCGACGTCGCGCCAGTCGGCGTACTCCGGCGGGAAGTCCACGCCGACGACGTGTCCCGACAGGCCGATGCAGCGCCGGCCGCCCCACCCGTAGACGGGGACGCCGTTGCGCCGGTCGGCCTCGGCGGACCCGCCGCTCAGTATCTCCGCGATACGCCGGGCGGCGTTGTCCTTCTCCGTGATTATCAGTTCCACGCCGACCCACCACGCGTTGTCATTAGCCCCCGCTAGGCCAACCCGCGACGTAACTGTTTCGCCAGCGAAACCGCCGAAACCGCACGACTGCGCGCGTTCGCGGGCGGTCGGGCGCTCCCGCGTCCCGCGCCCGCACGAGGATGAAACCCCTATGTCCCTCCGGCGGCGAGTGGGGACATGGACGACGACCTCGTTCGGGGCCTACAGGTCATGCTCCTGCAGGTCCTCCTCGCCGACGCCGTCATCCACCTCACGGTGGTGACCCCCCGCCTGCAGGCGGTGCTGTTCAGCGGCGAACCCCCGCGCATCGTCACCACGCTCATGGCGCTCTCGGTCGTCGCCATCGTCCTCGGCGTGGCAGCGGCGGTCCTCGGCGTCCTCCCGCGCCGCCCGCTGTACCTCCTGCTGGCGGTACTGATGGTCGCCGAGATTCTCGCGTGGATAACGTTCCACAACACGGGCGTCGCCGGCGGCCACACCCACAACACCGGGGTGCTGACGAGCGTCCTCGAACACCTCGACGCCGACCCCGTCGAGGGGGCGGCGAAGGTCGTCGAGGGCATCGCGCTCGTCCTCGCGCTCCTGCTCTATCGCGTCGATGGCGTCCCCCGCCGTGCCGGGGCCGCCGAGCGGCGGGCCGAAGCCTGAGTGCGGGCGTCACGGACGTCACCCGCCCGGCGCTCGCTCCCTCCCGTCAGGTGTCCTGCTCGGGACGGGGTATCGGCGGTTCCCGCTCCGGCGGAGGTGCCGTGACCGCGCTCGCGTTGACCCGGCCGTACCCCGAGGCGGGGTCGGGGCCTTCGGGGCCGATGTCCGTCGCCGTATCGAACAACTGCGCCCGGACGTCGGCCGCCGTGTACCCGGGGTGCTCGCCGACGGTCAGCGCCGCCACGCCGGCGACGTAGGGCGCCGCGAACGACGTCCCGCCGTCGACCGTGATGCTCTCCGCGGCGACGGCGTCCGGCGCGACGAGGTCTACCCGACCGTGGGCGCTGAACGGTTCGACGACGCCCGCCTCGCTGGCCCCGACGGCGATGACGCCCTCGGCGGTGGCAGGGGCACTCGTCCCCCCGGTGCTCCGGATGGCCAGGTCACGGGTGGCGAACAGTTCGACCCGGTCGCCGACATCGCCGTCGGCCGCCCGGACGGCGACGTAGTACTCGCCGTGGCGCACCCACGCGTCGAGATACTCGACGGGCCGACCGTTGCTCCCCTTCGCCGTCGCGACGACGTCGTCCTCCCCGGTCGCGTTGCGGAGCAGGTAGACGTCGTAGTCCGAGTCCGCCTCGGGCCACCCGTCCCAGCGGACGGTGACCTGGACGCGCCCGCTGAACGCCTCGCCCCCGTTGAGGACGTTCCCCTCGACGTCCGCCGCCGCGTCCGGCGCGAAGTCGACGAACTGGCCGCCGGTGTAGTTGCCCGTCCAGTACGACCGCCCGTGGTTACCCGCGCTCGTGACGAACACGACGTCCTCGGCGACCTCGGCGGCGACGGCGGCGAGCTCTCCCGATCCGTCGCCGGGCTGACTGTAGTAGCTGCCCGCGTCGACGATGACGTCGGCCCCGTTGTCGACGAGGAACTCGACTGCCCGGCGATACTCCTCGGGCGTGGTCGAGGAGCCGATGGCCGCGAGGTGGAGGTCCGCGCCGGGGGCGGTGTCGGCGACGACGCTGGCGACGGCGGTGCCGTGGTGCCACTCGTCGGGTTCCACGTCCTCGAACTGCCGGTAGTAGCTCGCGCTGCCCGCGATCGCCGGGTGGCTCATCCGGAAGTCCGCGTCGATGACGCCGACCGTGACGTTCTCGCCGGTGACGTTCGCCGCGTGGAGGCGGTCGGCGCCGACGACGCCCACGCCGGCGGCCACCCGTCCGTCGCCGGTCCGGTCGCCGGCGACGCGGACCCCCTGGATTCGGGGGTCGTTCGAGAGCCGGTGGACCTCCGACAGGGAGACCGACCCCTCGACCAGTCGCTCGCCGTGTTCCGTGTACACCCGTTCGACCTCGAACCCGTCCGTCCGCGGGACGGTTGTGTCGTGGTTCTCGAGTCTCAGGACGACCCTGACCTGCGAATCGACCGTCGGCGGGTCGGCGCGCTGGCGGTCGAGGCGCTCGCGCAGCGCGTCGACGACGTCGGTGTCGCTCACCGTGTGGTCCTCGCTGCCGGTCGAGACGGGGACCGGCGGGACGACCAGCAGGGCACAGACGAGCGCCACGACGAGGAGCCGACGGTGATAGCCCATCCGGTTCAGACGGTCGGACCGCTGGCGCGCTGCCAGCGCCGCCAGGCGAGGGCCACCCCGAGGACGAGGAGGCCGCCGGCGAAGAACACCAGCCCCGGCGGCATCGCGAGCGGCGCACCGCCGGCAGCGCCGGCGCCGTCGGCCATCCGGGGGAGGACGTCCGTGGCGACGGTGTCCGTCGCGACGAGTCGCTGGACCAGCAGGCTCACGAACCCGAGCAGGCCCAGGGTGGCGACCAGCCCCTTCAGCGAGTCGAAGAAAGAGCGCTTGCCCTTCTCGTTGCCGACGAAGACGACCATCGGTTCCTCGCTCGGGGCGTAGACGTTCATCTCGCGGCCCTTCTGGGAGTAGCGGGTGTCGGCGACGCGGACCAGCCCGGCGTCCGTGAGGTTCGTGAGGTGGTGGCGGGCGTTCTGCAGCGAGGTGTCCACGCGGTCGGCCACCTCGGAGGCCGTCGCGGGTTCCTCGTGCAGGGACGTGAGGATGGCACGGGCCGTCTCGGAGGAGAGCGAGGAGAGGAGTTCCCCGGCGTCGTCGCTGTCGAGCCACAGCGCCTGGAGGTCACCCTCCTGCTCAGAGCTGACGTCCGTGCTAGTAGGCAACAGCCCTGACATTGGAACGATCTACTCCCCCACGGTACAAATATTTGCGGTAATACCCCCCCTACAGGTCGATACCCCAGTGTCTATCTGTGTGCTATAGGTGTCGAGTAATTAACTCGAACTATCGTGAAGAAAGGGCCTGAGCACGCGAATCAGCGGGGCTGAAGCCGAACGGTGGGTTCGGAGACCCACCGACGCGTCCCCTCACCCGGCTATGTCCGGGTGGTCACTCGTCCAGTTCCGCCCGGAGCAGTTCGTTGACCTCGCCGGGGTCGGCGCTCCCGCCGGTCGCCCCCATCACCTGCCCGACGAGGAAGTTCAGCGCGCCGTCCTCGCCGGCGTGGTAGTCCTCGACGGCCCCGGGGTTGTCCTCGATGGCCTCGCGGACCGCCGCGGCCACCTCGTCGCCCGCCGTCTTGCCCAGCCCCTCGCGTTCGACGACAGTGTCGGGGTCGGCGCCCTCGTCGAGCATCGCCCGGAGGACGACCTCCTCGGCGTTCTTCGTCGTTATCTCGTCGGACTCGACGAGTTCGAGCAGGCGGACGAACGCCTCCCGGTCGACCGCGCCGAGGGCCATGTCGCGGTAGTTGAGCTCCCCGAGCAGGCGGTCGGCGACCCACGCGGCCGCGAGGTCCGGGTCGAACTCCGCCGTGAGCTCCTCGTAGAAGTCCGCCACCTGCTTCGTGGAGGTGAGCTTCGAGGCCGCCTCCGCCGAGAGACCGTACTCCTCGCGGAAGCGCTCCCGTCGGGCGTCGGGCAGTTCCGGGATGGGTATCTCCTCCTTCCAGCCCGACACGCGGAGGGGCGGGAGGTCGGCCTCCCGGAAGTAGCGGTAGTCCTTCTCCTCCTCCTTCGAGCGCATCGAGACGGTGACGCCACGGCCCTCGTCCCAGTGGCGCGTCTCCTGTTCTATCTCCCGCCCCCGTTTGACGGCGTTGCGCTGGCGGGTCACCTCGTAGGCCAGCGCCTTCTCCGCGCCCTTGTGGCTGGAGATGTTCTTGACCTCCGTGCGGTTGGCGGCGGCGAGCGCCTCCATGCCGATGGAGCCGTCCTCGGCCACCTCGTCGGCGGGCACCAGCGAGATGTTCGCGTCCACGCGCAGCGAGCCGTCGCGCTCGGCGTCGAACACGCCGAGGTACTCCAGTACCTCCTCCAGTTTGGCGAGGAACGCCCGCACCTCGCCCGGCCCGCGGAAGTCCGGTTCGGTGACGATCTCCATCAGGGGCATCCCGGCGCGGTTGTAGTCGACCATCGTGTACTCCGCGCGGTCGATGGCCCCGCCCTCGTGTTTCAGGGAACCGGGGTCCTCCTCTAAGTGGGCGCGCTCGATGTCGATGACCCGACGGGTGCCCTCGACGCGTATCTCCAGCGAGCCGTCCTGACAGACCGGCTCGTCGTACTGCGTTATCTGGAAGTTCTTCGGCAGGTCGGGGTAGTAGTAGTTCTTCCGGTGGAACCGGGTCTCCTCGGGGATGTCGGCGTTCAGCGCCTTGCCGACCTTCACGGCGGCCTCGACTGCGGCCTCGTTTATCACCGGGAGCGCGCCGGGCAGGCCGAGACAGACCGGACAGGTGTGGGTGTTCGGCGCGTCGCCGGCCGTGTCGGTCGAACAGCCACAGAAGAGCTTCGTGGCCGTCTCGAGCTGGACGTGCACCTCCAGCCCGATGACGACGGCGTGGTCGCGCGTCTGCGTCGCTTGCGCGGTCATTGTGGGTACGTCCCGTCGCGGGCGCTAAAGGGTATCGGGTGCGCGGCGGGCTACGCCCCGTCGAGGAACGCCGCCAGCCGTTCGTTGACGGCGTCGGCCTCCTCGTGCTGGAGCCAGTGGGTCGCCCGCTCGAACACCGCCAGCTCGCCGCGCTCGCAGAACGCGAGGCTCCGCTCGGCGTTCTCCCGGACGAGGGCCTCGTCGCGCGCCCCCCAGAGGACGAGCGTCTCCGGTTCGACCCTCGACGTCCGGGAGAACAGCCCGCTGCGGGGGCCGTTCGCGCGGTACCAGTTCAGCATGGCCGTCAGCGCACCCTCCCGGCTCCAGGCGGTCCGGTAGCGGTCGAGGTCGCGGTCGGTGAACGTCCCCGGGCGGCTCGACCCGCGGAGCATCCCCGTCATGAGGCGGAACTCCCGCGCGCGCAGGGCGCGTTCGGGGACGCCCGGCAGCTGGAAGAACCCGGCGTAGGTGCTGCGGAGGCGCTGCTCCCACGACCCCCACAGCGTCTCCCGGAAGGCTCCCGGGTGGGGGACGTTGAGGATTCCGAGGCGCTCGACCCGGTCGGGGTGGTCCTGTGCGAGACACCACGCGACCATCGCGCCCCAGTCGTGGCCGACGACACGCGCGCGGTCCCGGCCCATCGCCTCGACGAGGCCGGCCGCGTCCGCCACGAGCGAGTCGATACGGTAGGCCCGTTTCGCCCCGGGGCGCTCGCTGAGGTTGTAGCCGCGCTGGTCGGGGACGACGACGCGGAAGCCCGCGTCGGCGAGCGGTCCTATCTGGCGGCGCCAGCCGTACCAGAACTCCGGGAAGCCGTGGAGCAGGAGGACGAGCGGGCCGTCCTCCGGGCCTGCGGCGCGGACGTGCAGTCGGACGTCGTTGGTCTCGACGTACGTGGACTCGCCGGGCGCGTCGGCCGTCCGTTGCATGGGGGGAGGTGGGGCCGCGGGGGTGAATCGCTTGTCGTTCCGGCGACCCGCGGGGGGCGCTGTGTCAGTCCACTACCGATATCGCCACGGCCGACCGCGCGACGGCGGCGTATCTATCTGGAAAACTGTCATTGTCTGACGCAGGTTTATACGTTCGGAGCGGTGGGTATGTCACATGGCTAGCGGGAACCGCGTCGAGGAACTCGAGGCACGGGTCAACCAGCTTGAGGCGTCGGTGACGGGGCTGACCGACGAACTGGTCGAATGCAAAGAACGGCTCCGCGCGCTGGAGGACGCGGTGGACCCCGACGTGGACGACATCATCGAGGGGCAGACCACCCGCCCGAAGTCGGACGACGGGGGCGAATCCGAAGCGTCCAAATCCTCCGAGGAGAATGACGAGGAGAGCACGGACTCCGGCGGCGACGAGATAATCGTCGCATAAGGGGGCCGTCCCACGAGCGACCCAAATGCACATCAAAGAGCTCGTCCTCGACGATTTCAAGAGTTTCGGCAGGAAGACCCGCATCCCGTTCTACGAGGACTTCACGACGATAAGCGGCCCGAACGGCTCGGGGAAGTCCAACATCATCGACTCGGTGTTGTTCGCCCTCGGGCTGGCGCGCACCTCGGGCATCCGCGCCGAGAAGCTGACCGACCTCATCTACAACCCCGACGACGACGGCGCCGACTTCGCCGGCGAACGCGAGGCGTCCGTCGAGGTGGTTCTCGACAACTCGGACGCGACGCTCACCCGGTCGCAGGTCACGAACGCCGCCGGGAGCGACAACGTCGGCGACGTCGATGAGATATCCATCCGCCGCCGGGTCAAGCAGACCGACGAGGACACCTACTAC